>JAAHGR010000929.1 GCA_010672425.1 Symploca sp. SIO2E6 | reverse complement strand
GCTCTTCAATTCCATCAGAAGTTGTTTTCTGTAATTCATATACTAATTCACTTATTTGTTCTTCATCTAACTGATCAACATTGAAAAGTTGGCTATTAGTACTTGAATAACTATATATATATTCGTCTAAGCTAAGAGATCTAATATATAAATATTTAAGATATAGTTCTAGTTCCTGAAGCATAGTTAGCCTCTAAGCTAGATTGAAAATACTTAAGAGTTAGATCAATGAGTTAGTGCTTTCACCAATTTAACTCCTAAATTTAAAATTTGCTTAAGAACAGCAGAAAATTCTTTTTGTTTTCTTTGTATCAGCACTGTCCGAAATATTTCTAAGCTCATCCGTGAAATTTCCTAAATCATCCTCTAGAGAGGAGTAGAATATTGACTCACCTAGAACGGTTTTAGCTTCTTCGGCTGAAGAAATGTTATAGATATCCTTGAGGACTTGCTCAGGATTGGAAAGAAGCTTCGCTTTAAAATTGGCATCCTTGGCAGCTTGAGAGAATACTTCTTCTCTAATACTCTCCAACTTCATAACAGTTCCCTGATTGCTAAGTTCTGACATCTTTAAATTACTCCTAATTACCTATTTCATTGAGATGATAAGTCACGATCTGTAGTCCGAGTCAATCCGTCAAGCCACCTCACTTATAATTGTACCACCTATCCCTTAGTCGCATCTTTCTTAACAAATTAAAGTCAGAGTAGGCAAGGGATACAGGGATTTTGTTACAGAACTTAAGCTCAAAAATGCCAGGATTAGACCTGTTTGCTATGCCTGTACAAAAGGGTCTAAATTAAGATACTCCGATGTGTATATTTGTACAAGAGGGTTAACGTATAGATATTGCTGCGAGGTATGCCCGTACAAAAGGGTCGTGATTGAGATACTCCGAAGATTATGCCTGTACAAGAGGGTATGGTTAGATAATCCGCTTGTGGTGTATAAGTCATCAAGAGGGTTAGTGTATAGATACAGTGGTCAGTTATATCTATACAAGAGGGTACAAAGGGAGACTGTCGGTGCTACTATCCATATACAAGAGGTTATATCGGGAGACTGTCGGTGCTACTATCCATATACAAGAGGTTATATAGGGAGACGGTTGGGACAGTCATCTATGTACAAGAGGGTATACAGGAAGACGGTTGAGGTAGCTATCTATGTACAAGAAGTTATATAGAGAGACAGCCAGTCTAGCCATCCATATACAAGAGGGTGTAGTGGGGGACTGTCTGTGCTTGCATCCATATACAAGAGGGTATGGCAGGAGACAAGCGGTACTACCATCCATATACAAGAGGGTACAGGCCAAGACCTACGGTATCGCTATCTATATACAAGAGGGGTAAGCTATACCTTACTCTCATTCCTTGTTCTCTAGAGAACAAGGAATGAGAGTAAGGTATAGCCTATCCCTCTTGTATATAGATAATAGTACCTACAGTATCCCCCTATACCCTCTTGTATATAGATAATAGACCGTCGGTCTTTGTCTGTACCCTCTTGTATATAGATGACTGGACTAGCTGTCTCTCTATATAACCTCTTGTATATGGATAACTACAATAGCTGTCTCTCTATACAACCTCTTGTATATAGATGACTGGACTAGCTGTCTCTCTATATAACCTCTTGTACATGGATAATGACTGGCGCACACTCAGTTCATATCCTCTTGTGCATAGATAGTGACCGTAACAGTCTTTTGTCATACCTTCTTGTACAGGCATAGCCCTCGGAGTATTTCAATCACAACCCTCTTGTACAGGCATGGCTGACAGGTGTATCTATGCACTAACCCTCTTGATAACTTATGCACCACAACCACCGACAATTCATAGAAGTATCACCCTAAAAATACTTTCGACCATAGAAAAAAAACAATGCTTGTTGGAAGGCGATTAGCTACGCTACCGTAGGTAATCCCATCTCTCATCAAGAATTGGCGAGGATTTGCCACATCGCAGCCAGATCATTCAACCGCTGTATACCCCGCCATAAAGTCTTTACTCCAGGCTCCCCATCACTCTTACGTCCCAAAAAACCACCCAATTGGGCTATCCAACGTACACACTCTGATAGGGTTGGTGAACTATCCGGGGGACTGGGAGTTTTATGGATAGTGCAGTATAACGCCTGCCACTCATCAAGAGACAATATTCCTTCAGCTTCCTGGTCTGGATTGACTCGTGCTGCCATTTGTTAGCCATAATAGCCTCCAGGCAACAATCCCATAAGTCGCTACCGCCCGTTGAATGCGATCTGCTGAAGACAGTTGTAGCTCTTCAAGATGACAGCCACTCTTCAACACATAATGAAAGCGTTCAATTAACCACCGATAGGAGTACCACAACAGACATCTTGACGCTTCCGACAAACTGTTGACACTCAAAGTGGTCAATAACAACCAACACACTGCTTTTTCCCCGATGGGCGGGTTTTCCTCAACCGCTAAAATCGCTTGCACCTTGATGGGCAAACAATTCTCCGATTTCCGACGACTTTTTGGTGGTTGCAAAAACACCCTTGCCACACGCACCGTTAAAGTCGCTAAACGCTCTTTCCGGAGAGGGTGTACGCTGTAACTCCAACGTCACCTGACCAAATACCGGAGCCTCTCGGACACTGCTAAATAATGACTTAACTTTATCCCCATCCTTCGACTTCACACAACGGTCGTGATTCGCACGAATCAAAAACTCTGACCCTTCTCGACGCGGCAGAGCAAATAAATCATAAATATCTGCTTCCCGATCCGCAATGGTTACCACACCCACTTCCA
>JAAHGR010000928.1 GCA_010672425.1 Symploca sp. SIO2E6 | reverse complement strand
TATTCTACTGTTGAGAGCATTAAAGTTAGTTTGAGTAGGTATTGGGGATGGTGAAAATAAATTTTCTTTTCTTGAATTATGAACAAAGTTAATGGTATCTAATTTACTTTAACCATCTGGCTCGATAACTTCGTCCATCAATATGACTAAGGTAAGGAAATTCTTGGTAGCGACCTAAGCCACCAGGCCACCAAGGATCAAGGCTCCAGTAAATTTGATTGCCCGTTAGACCTTCACAGATAAAGGCGATCGCATCTCCGATACTATGGCGGTTATGAGGAACTTCACCAATTACTTGATTAAGATCCGGTGGATGATACCAGCTGATAACTATCAATGGTCGTCCCAAGCGATCGCGTGCTTGTTGTGCTAGTTTGGCAATGCGAATAATCGCATCAACTGTGGCCTGATTAGGAGGCATCTGGGTTCCTCCCCTAGTTGCCTCTGCCCAGGTAAAATTACCATTGGGAATGATCGGGGCAAATAGCTGAATATTGCTCGGTGTCCAGTTCTCAGGACGCCGAGGGACAATTATATTTCCCGGCGGACGAGGTGCATCAAGGAGTTTTCGGTCTTCGAGTAAAGTAGCAATTGTCTGATTTTTAGTAGGCAGACTGCGCCAAAGTTGCACTAGGCGAATCAAGGCTTGCCGCTGTTGCTCGATTTCTTGATATTCAAGAGGTATACGTCGCACAAATTTCAGTAGTTCTCTGTCTAGCTGGGTTGCTAGGTTCAACAGTTCCTGATGATCAGTAGTTTTTGCTGTTAACTGTTCAGGAGCAATGCCTAATTTTTCCAGAACAGCGGCGCGGGAACCAAGCTGATACCAAAGTCGAAAAGCTTCGGTGAGAGCATTCCGTTGACTACCTTGTCCCTGATAAGAGGAGGAAAGGCATTGTACAAAAGCAATCAAAGCTGGATCAATAATACTGAGGTTCTCCTCTGGGGAAGTATTAGTCTCCAAAGAGGAGATCGCCGCTGCCGGGGAACCAAGCTGACGCCACAGCTGAGTCATCCGAATCAGCGCTATTCGTTGATAGGGATAACCCCAATAATTGTTACTAATTTGCCTTACAAATTGTTTGAGGGGCACATCTAATAGGGATTCGTCCTCACCAACTGCTACTAATTGCTCCTCAGGCACCAAGAAAGCGATGGCGTTTTCGCGAGTATCCAGTTTCTGCCAAATGCGTACCATTTCGAGTAAAGCATCCCGTTGATGGGGTAAGCCAGTGTAACAGTTGGGAATCTGCTGGGTTATAGTAATTAATGCTTGCTCTAGATAGGCGAGATTTGAGGGTAGCTTGTGTGACTGACCATCAGTTTCAAGATCAGCAAAATAAGCTTGTCGTAAGACATCAAACTCACAAGCTTCTAAACGAGCTGTGGTGGTTTCACTGGTAGTTGGTGCATAGCCGCCAGCAACATATTCGAGAAACTTGTCGGTGTAGCAACCATGATGTGCATTCCACAAGTCAATTCCTTCCCACCCCTGAGCAATTAAACTCTCAGTTAGGGAACGGATAACATTCGCACCATACTGCACTTGTGCGGGAAAAGTATTAACCTGTTCTAAGGGAATACGGTTAGCAGGAGAGACACCTAATCCCGTTTCACCATCCCCAAGGACAGGTGAAGCATGGGTTTGATAGAGTGCTGCTAAAATCGGCTGGTGAATACCTGCTCTTTCGGCTTCTATAAGGTAGTGATCATGACGCTGGTTTGGTAAGAGTGTTCCCATGGCAAATTGACAGAATCCGACTGAGGGCATTTTTATAGAATAATCTATGGCTTTTACACCAATTCAGCAGGCAATAACTAATAATTGCTTTAACAACCTTTGTCTGATTGTCACAGATTTGGACGGCACTCTGACACAGGGGGGTAAGTTTACCGCTAATTTGCTCCAGACTTTTGCAGATTTGAGTTCCGCAAAAATTCCCCTAATGATCGTCACAGGACGTTCAGCGGGATGGGTGAGTGGATTGGTGAGTTACTTACCAGTACTCGGAGCAATCGCAGAAAATGGGGGTATTTACTACGCTGCTGGGGAGCCAGAACCGGTTCTCCTCTCATCTATCCCGGATTTAGGAGTACACAGACAACAGTTAGCCGAAGTTTATCAACATCTCCAGTCAGAGTTTCCTCAGCTACAAGAGTCAACCGACAATCGTTTTCGCCTCACTGATTGGACTTTCAATAATCACCAACTGACCATTACCCAACTTGAGAGTTTGGCTACTCTGTGCAAGGCTTTAGGTTGGGGTTTCACTTATAGTTCAGTCCACTGCCATATTCAAGCAGCTTCCCAAAATAAAGGAACGAGTTTGATTAAGGTCTTAGACAACTATTTTCCCCAATACTCACCGGAGCAACTAGTCACTGTTGGCGATAGTCCCAATGATGCAAGTCTCTTCAATCGGGCTGTATTTCCCCTTTCTGTGGGAGTAGCTAATATTCTAGATTATGCCAATGAGTTAACTTATCAACCTGCTTATGTTACCCAAGCCGCTGAAGCAGAAGGCTTTTTTGAGTTGGCGCAATTGATATTATCACATCTTGGTTAATTTGGAAACACTATTTTGCTTGACCAGAGAAATTTTAGATTTTAGATTAAAGAATTGAAGAATTGAAGAATAAAACGGTCACAAGCCCCTAAATTTATTTACAGCAGTTTGCTCTGCGCAAGCGGTACATTGTTGATCCCCCTCGCATCCCCCCTTGATCCCCCCCCCCCCCCCCCCTTGCCCCCCCCCCCCCCCCCCCTTTGCATCCCCCCCCCCCCCCCC
>JAAHGR010000927.1 GCA_010672425.1 Symploca sp. SIO2E6 | reverse complement strand
TACGCCCAATGCATACGCCCAATGCATACGCCCAATGCATACGCCCAATGCATACGCCCAATGCATACGCCCAATGCATACGCCCAATGCATACGCCCATTGCAATTGTAGCGACGATCGCTCCTACAACTACAACCTATTTTGCCAACAGCATCGTGCGATCGCGCTTTACTAATTCTTAATTCTTTACACCCAACCTCTAATCTCAGTATCAGTCAGGGGTCGCTCCATCTTGAGATACTCACTTCTAGTAGCTTGTAGAATATGTTTCATCATTACTGGCTCCCCAGCATCGGCGGCGAGAAACGAGGCATTAAGGGCAATATTGCGAATATTGCCCCCAGTAATACTCAGCTTGCCCAACTTCTTGTAATCTAGACCCTCAGTCGGAGTCTGATTAGGGAAGATGCGCTGCCAAATTTCTTTCCTGGCATTGGCATCGGGGAAGGGAAAGTCTAGGACAAAACGGATGCGGCGTAAAAAGGCTTGGTCTAAGGACTTTTTCATATTAGTTGTCAGAATCGCCAAACCTTGGTAAGCTTCCATTCGCTGTAGCAAGTAACTGACTTCTACATTAGCGTAGCGGTCATGACTATCTTGGACTTGAGTGCGTTTGCCAAACAGAGCATCGGCTTCATCAAACAGTAGGACTGCTCCCCCAGCTTCGGCGGCATTAAAAATACGCCCTAGGTTCTTCTCCGTCTCACCAATATATTTACTGACCACAGCACTGAGATCGATCCGGTAGAGATCCAAGCGAAATTCCTTGGCTAGTATTTCTGATGCCATAGTTTTACCGGTACCGCTTGGTCCAGCAAAGAGAGCACTAATGCCTAAACCGCGACTTCCCTTGTCCGCAAATCCCCAATCCTGGTAAACTTTATGCCGCTGTTGGACATGGGTTGCCAGATTTCGCAGAATCTGGCGTTCCCGTTCTGGTAAAATCAAGTCTTCCCAGGTAGCAGTTGATTCAATCCTCTGAGCTAGGTCATCTAAACGAGGACGTGCTTGAATACGGCAAAAATCCCATAATTGATGGGAAAATTGAGCCTCTCTCCCTTCGGTTTTACCTATTGTTTCCTCTGTTTCACTAGGAGAAGTTAAGGGAAGTTGACTTTTGAGTTGGGAACAAGCGGCTTGAATGGAGCGAGAGTTAAGGTTAAATTGAGAAACTAAAGTTCGTATCTGTCCGTTGATTTCCGGAGTAACTGTCCCCAGGTAAGTTTCCCAGAGGACTTGTTGTTCAGTATAGGTTAATCGGGGAACATCAAAGGTAATCAGTGAGCACTGCTGGGTTTGCTTTCTTTCCTGGCTACTAATAATTAAGGGAGTGGTAATCTGCTCCAGTAATTGGGAGATGATGATCTCTTGTCTGGCATCAACCGCCTGAACTTGATCGCACTCCAGTAATAGGGCGCTGGTAGTTAACATTGCTTGCCGTTCCCAATGCCTGATTAGCTGATGAAGTTCTTTGGGATCAGCTGGAAGAACAGTAGTAGAGGTGGTACTCAGAGCAAAGCCGAGACGACGACAAACGGTAGCAACAATGTTGCGTTTGGCAACTATTTCTGAGCCAGATAATTGTAGGATGGGGAGACGATTGGTTGTGGGCTCAGACCAGGTAGCTACTATGTTGTCTACTAATCCTTGCTGAGAGGGTGGTAGAAGGGTAGAATTAGCCTCTAGTGAGAGGGGTTTAACGATTCCCGCTAGCTCCTCATCCTGGAATGGCTCACCCAAAAGATAACAGAGGATACTTTTGTCAATTCTCAGAGGGGATTGGGTGAGGGTAAATCCTGGGACAATTTCGATGAGTTGCCAGTGCTGTAAGGCATTTTGGGCAGAGAGGACATTCCAATTAGCTCCTGGTAAAGCGGTTAGGGCTAAACTGAAGGTGGGATAATTGTACTTGGCGTTGGTTTGGGCTTGGGAACACAAGGACTCAAAATTAGGGTCTGTTTCCATTCCCACGCACAGGAGTAGGAGATCCCGCTCAAAGGGAGAAAGGTAAAAAGTAGTGCAGAGTTTATCTAAATTTGAGGCAACTGATGCTAATTCTGGGGCTGCTGGCAGACTTTCTCGATTCTCCAGGTAATGTATTAATGCCTGACGCACCCTATCTACTGATTTGAGTAAATATTGAACGTTGCCATAATGTCTGGTAGGGATGGTTGGTCTTTCCATAAGCTAATGGTGTAATAATTTAAGTACTTTTCCATCATCCCTAAGGCTTGGGCAACTCAGGTAGTTCTAAGTTGTTACGCATTCAATTTGTATAATACTAGCGAGCAAGATGTTTGCGCTACGCGCTAGCATCGCTTACGCACTACAACATTTTCCCATTTTCCCATTTTCCCATTATACAACTTAGCTGCACATCAGCAACCCAAGCAATAGTAGATGACCCAGCCCTAATCTGGGAGGGAATTAAACAGCCCTACGTTGAAGCTTGGGAAAGTGGTCGTCCAGGAGAAGCTATTGGTCGAGGCACATTAGAAGTTGTGTCTTCTTTGGTAGGAACTAAAGGACTGGATAAGTTACAGCAGTTTGCTCTGCTATGCGGTACAGTTTTGATCCCCCTAAATCCCCCTTAATAAGGGGGACTTTTGGAAGTCCCTAAGGGGTACTTTTGGAAGAGTGTACTTCATTACAGCGCAAAGCGCTGTAAGTAAGGGTAGTAAAGTTACTAAGGCTGGTCAAACGTTAGATAAAATCAGCGATGCGGCTCAAACAACAGACAAAATTGCTGATACTGGTAAGGCTGTTGACAAAATCAATGATGCGGCAAAAGT
>JAAHGR010000926.1 GCA_010672425.1 Symploca sp. SIO2E6 | reverse complement strand
TCTATCCTTCTAGATAGGTAGTCTTCTGGTTCATAAATTGGCTTCAACTTATTGATTAACTATATCTGGGATTTTGTTGACGGCTATCAGGGTAATCTCAATGATGTGGGTTTTGGACGTCGTAATCCCCTACAAGCTTTGGAATTTGTCGAACAGCTAGCTCAAAGCAATGCAGCAATCTTTATCTTAAGGGATTTTCACCGATTTTTGGAAGATATTTCCATTTCCCGTAAACTGAGAAATTTGTCGCGACGGCTCAAGTCCCAACCAAAAAATATTGCGATCGTTACACCACAAGTGGCAATACCTCCAGAATTAACCGAATTTCTGACAGTTTTAGAATTTCCTTTACCCAAAGCCTCGGAAATTAGAGCAGAGATCATACGCTTGCTAGGAGCGACTGGTCAATCTCTGAATGATCAAGTATTAGATGAACTGATGCGTTCGGCTCAAGGTCTTTCCTTAGAGCGGATTCGTCGAGTTCTTGCCCGGGCGATCGCTTCCCATGGGGAAATTAAACCAGAAGATGTAGAACTAATTTTAGCAGAAAAACGCCAATCGATTCGTCAAACACAGATCTTAGAGTTTTACCCAACTCAAGAGAAAATTTCTGATATCGGCGGTTTAGATAACTTGAAGGATTGGCTACTGCGACGGGGTGGGGCTTTTACGGAACGAGCCAGACAATACGGTTTGCCTCATCCACGAGGCTTGTTACTAGTGGGAATTCAGGGAACTGGGAAATCTCTCACAGCAAAAGCAATCGCGCACCACTGGCATCTCCCCCTATTGCGCTTGGATGTAGGACGTCTGTTTGGTGGTTTGGTGGGAGAATCTGAATCCCGTACCCGGCAGATGATTCAACTAGCAGAAGCTTTATCCCCCTGCATTCTGTGGATTGATGAGATTGATAAAGCTTTCTCTGGAATTGATTCTAAAGGAGATGCAGGAACTACTAGTCGCGTCTTTGGTACTTTCATCAACTGGCTAGCGGAGAAGCAATCTCCAGTATTTGTAGTCGCCACGGCTAATAATATTCAGGCTTTACCTCCAGAAATGCTCCGTAAAGGTCGATTTGATGAAATTTTCTTTGTCGGCTTGCCCAGCCAAGAAGAACGTTACGCCATTTTTGAGCTACATTTATCTCGACTGCGACCTCATAACCTTAAAAGTTATGATTTAGAACGTCTAGCTTACGAAACCCCTGACTTTTCAGGAGCAGAAATTGAGCAGACCTTGATCGAAGCAATGCATATTGGCTTTAGTCAAAGCCGAGACTTTACCACGGATGATATCTTAGAAGCTGCCAGCCAGGTTATTCCTCTAGCTCGGACTGCGCAAGAGCAAATCCAGTTCCTGCAAAATTGGGCTGCTGCGGGCAAAGCTCGTCTGGCTTCTAGAGATAACCGTTTTACCAGTCGTATGCAGGGACAAGTTTGGTAATTGATAGTTGTTAATCAAAAAATAACAATCAACAAACAACAAATAACAAATAACAAATGACTATGAGTTTATCAGGTGTAGCCCAATTAATCATCGGTTTCGTGCTCGGCATCTTCATTTTGGTGGGTGCTGGTGTAACTGCTGGTTATTACTTCTTTTCTAAGTTGTCAACTCTGCCAGAAAAACCGATCTTTGCTGAAGAGAAACCCAAACCATCTCCCACTGCAAAAGCAGCGAGTTCTCCTAAGCCGTCTCCCTCTCCCTCAAAAAAGCAACCTGAACCAACTCCTAGTGAATCCCCCAAGAAGAAACTAGAACCGGGAGCTTATAAAGCGACTGTTACCTGGCCAGAAGGATTAAGTCTCAGGGATAAACCTTCTGAAGATGCCAACCGCATTGGTGGTATTGCCTACAATCAAGAAATAATTATTATCAAAGATAGTGAGGATCAACAATGGCAGGAAGTGCGCTTACCTGATACAGATCAAGAAGGTTGGGTTAGGGCAGGTAATGTGAAGAAAGTTGAATAAGGGAATGGGGAATTTAGAATTGGGAATTGGGAATTGGGAATTGGGAATTGGCAACAGACTATGACAAGTCCCCTAACACCTAACACCTAAGACCTAACTTGTTTAAGCATATCAATTAATGTGTGGTGGGCATCTTCGGAATCTTTTAGGGTATGGTCAAATTCAATACGTAGTGGTACAGATGATCCATTAACTTGGGTCATGAGATTCATACCTTGAGGGTCAATGGAGAGCATTTGGGCGGAGGTGGCACCGGGTGTTTTACCAAAAGCTTGGGCATATAGAGCTACCGCCTCTGCATGATCTTCATTCATGTGCTTACAAATGCGATCGCTTACTTCTGGGGATAAGGGGTCAGACATAGTTCAGCTCCTGTGCTAATAGTTATCACAATTTCCGACAATCCTAACCCGAATTTTACCCATAAATCTGGTAATCTATCTTAAACTGAGATCTTGCACCAGGCCCAAAAAATCCAAAAAACCGGATTTTGAGAAGCTGAAACCCTATTGAATTCGTTGTAATTTTGCTCAAAATCCGGTTTTCAACATCAGGTGCAAGATCTGAGTTAAATGGAGCAAGAGGACTCCCGTTATAGCGATAGCTTAACGGGAGATGAATTGCGACCAACAAATAAAATCGACCAACGGGAGACGTCTTACACCGGTTGTCAGCTTGTGTAAATTAGTTTACAATAAGCTAAGCATTAACAAACACTCAAGAAATGCTTACCTTAACTTACGAGTACAAACTAATCCCAGACAAGCAGCAAATATCTGTAATAGAACAGACCTTAAAAGTTTGCCGCTCTGTTTGGAAC
>JAAHGR010000925.1 GCA_010672425.1 Symploca sp. SIO2E6 | reverse complement strand
TCTAGCAATATGCAAGAAAGATTGGCTTTAATTAAATGTCCTACTCTTATTTTATCCGGTACTGAGGATATCAAACAACTGGAACGACTAGGTTTATCCAAACTAGAAAATAGGCATTTGATTGCCCAAGCAATTCCCCAGGCAAAGCTGTTGGAGATTGAAGGTGGTACTATCTGTATGATGAATCAGATGCCTGAGGAAATATCAAGAGTAGTAGTTGATTTTCTCGACGAGGTCAGTTAACTAGTGTAAAAAGGCAGGAGGCAGGAGGCAGAAGGGAATGAAGCTTGTATAGTAAGCTTTTTAACCTTTTTTATCTGGAGAGTAAAAATCCATGACTATCGCTTTTAACAAACAAAAAACAGAACAACCAATTCTCACCTCCCCAATACCAGAAGTCAGGGACGAGTTTAACTGGAAACAGTGCTGGTATCCGGTAGCTTTTGTGCAAGATTTACCCAAAAACTGTCCTTATAGCTTTTCCCTCTATGACGAAGCTTTCGTCTTATTCAGAAACCAGGATGGTAAACTAGCTTGTCTAACAGACCTTTGTCCCCACCGTGCTGCTAAACTATCCGATGGACAAATCATAGATGGCAAAATCGAGTGCTTGTATCACGGTTGGCAGTTTAACACTGATGGTCAATGTCTCCATATTCCCCAGTTACCAGCAGATGCCAAAATTCCAGCAAGAGCCTGTGTTCGCGACTTTACAGTTGTGGAACGTCAGGGGATAGTTTGGATGTGGCGAGGAGCTCCAGAAGCTGCTCAGGAAAATAATATCCCTATCTTAGCACAATTGGAAGATCCCCAATTCGTTAGCTTGGATTACATGATAGACTTGCCTTACGACCAAACTTATTTCATAGAAAATGTCATCGATCCGGCTCATATCCCTATCAGCCACCACGGCTCTATGAGCGATCGAAAATATGCCCAACCATTGGAAATGGAAGCGATCTCTGTTTCGGTTAAGGGGATTCAAGGCAGATACCGGAAAACAAATGCAGGGAATGGGGGATGGACAAACCTTTATTTCGTTGCTCCCAGTTTAATTTTGTATACAGACTTTTATAAGAATGAGGATGGTAGTAGAGCCAGTACTGCACTCTATTGCCTGCCTCTAGGCAAGGGACAATGCCGTATTCTGGTCAGAAATTATCAAAACTTTTCGACTTGGAAATTGAAGCTGCAACCTCGCTGGTTCGAGCATTTGTTTCGCAGCCGAGTCTTGGAGGAGGATTTGGAGCTGATCGAGGGACAGCAGATGCAAGTGGAACGCTTGGGAAAAAGTATCAAAGAACTTTATCTGCCTCTCAAAACCTCAGATGTGTTGGTGATGGAATACCGCAAGTGGCTGGATACCTATGGGTCATCTTTACCATATTATCAAGGCTATGCCACGTCGAAGCCTGAGGGAGTGAGGGAAGATTTAAGTCCTCCTCCCTCTCCAGGAAGCCGATTCTCATACCATACCCAAATCTGTAGTTCCTGTAGTGGAGCTTATCGGATAACCAAACAGGTAAAATCAACCTTGGTGGGAGTGGCGATTGTCCTAGCAGCTTTAGCTATACTCTCAGATGTTTCTTGGATTTCCCTGGTGGCTGTTGCAACTTCTTTGTCGGCAGTAGTGCTAGCATGTGCAGCCCAGAACCTGAAAACCAAATTTGAGTGATCCTATAATATCAAGTTCGTTGGAATACTTACAGCGCTTTGCGCTGTAATGAAGTACACTTTTCTCAAAGTTAAAAGCGCAGCATCCTCTGGCTTCCCCCTTATTAAGGGGGACGGGAGGGGGATCTAAGGGGTATGCGAGGGGGATCAACAATGTACCGCTTGCGCAGAGCAAACTGCTGTATGGCTAAGGCTGACGCGGAGACGTGGAGACGCGGAGACGCGGAGAAGTTTTTATTACAGGAATTAGGCGAACACGATATAACTTGTTAATAACCGATCCTAATGTATGATGAGTAACAATAACTTACCTCCAGTTTGGAATAGAGTGGGAAAACATGCAATATTTCCCGAAGCCAACCACGACGAAATCGCTCGGTATAATTTTCTAGGCAATTTGAATCGCCACTTAGCTGGGGTTATCTCTCCTGGCAATAAGCTAGCCTATGAAAAACGTGTTCTGCCAAAGTTCCACAACTCACACAATCGTGACTTAGAAACACGACAAGAGGTGCGCGAAGCGATGAAACAAGACCCTCACTATCAGACTTGGAGTGCCTTGCGTCGATCTTCAATGGAAATGAGACAACAAGCGGGTCGTTCCCTGGTATTACGCCAAATAGATGAACTTGTAGAAAAAGCAGAGGGTTTGAATCAAGGCAAAGATACCCTTAAACTCAATCCAGACCTGGAAATTCCCCATTATCTTCAAGCAGTGGATCATCACTGTATGCCCGGTAGTTACTACACAGAACTTATAGAGGGAGACGTAACAGCAGCGGCTAATTACGATTCTGGGCTATTTGTGACAGTGACTGGTTCCCTGGGAAGAATGAATAATGGAGGAGGTAAAGCCATTGCTAAGTGGCTGAAAACCGAGCATCCTGAATTTCAACCTCAACGTATACTCGACATTGGTTGCGGACTAGGGCACAATGTACTTCCTATGGCCCAAGCCTATCCCGATGCTGAAGTACTTGCCATTGATGTCGCTGCTCCCATGCTGCGGTACGGACATGCTCGTGCTCAAGACTTAGGTATTAATAATGTAACCTTTATCCAGATGGATGGTGCCAATACTGGATTCGCCGATGAGTCATTCGATTGGATCCAAACCACTA
>JAAHGR010000924.1 GCA_010672425.1 Symploca sp. SIO2E6 | reverse complement strand
GCAATTTATCAATTAATGTCTTCTACAATAACTCAATAATAACATTCATCAATATCTGTGGAACTTCGCTTCGGTGTCTGTATACAGCTTTGACTGGCAAGATGCCAGTTCCACAGGAGTTGAGATTGTTGCTGTTGAGTTGTATTTTGCTTGAGTCTTACTACTTGACGCGATCGCAATTTATCAATTAATGTCTTCTACAATAACTCAATAATAACATTCACCAGTATCTGTGGAACTTCGCTTCGGTGCCTGTCTACAGCTTTGACTGGCAAGATGTCAGTTCCACGGAAGTTGAGATTGTTGGTGTTGGGTTGTGCTGTGCTTGAGTCTTACTACTTGGTGCGAGCGCAATTTATCAATTAATGTCTTCTACAATAACTCAATAATAACATTCACCAGTATCTGTGGAACTTCGCTTCTGTGCCTGTCTACAGCTTTGACTGGCAAGATGCCAGTTCCACGGGAGTTGAGATTGTTGCTGTTGAGTTGTACTTTGCTTGAGTCTTACTACTTGGTGCTAGCGCAATTTATCAATTAATGCCTTCTACAATAACTCAATAATAGCATTCATCAATATCCGTGGAACTTCGCTTCTGTGCCTGTCTACAGCTTTGACTGGCAAGATGCCAGTTCCACTAATGTCTTCTACAATAACTCAATAATAACATTCACCAGTATCTGTGGAACTTCGCTTCTGTGCCTGTCTACAGCTTTGACTGGCAAGATGCCAGTTCCACGGGAGTTGAGATTGTTGCTGTTGGGTTGTATTTTGCTTGAGTCTTACTACTTGGTGCGAGCGCAATTTATCAATTAATGTCTTCTACAATAACTCAATAATAACATTCACCAGTATCTGTGGAACTTCGCTTCGGTGCCTGTCTTTCAGTCTCCACTGGCAAGATGCCAGTTCCACGGGAGTTGAGATTGTTGCTGTTGAGTTGTACTTTGCTTGAGTCTTACTACTTGGTGCTAGCGCAATTTATCAATTAATGCCTTCTACAATAACTCAATAATAGCATTCATCAATATCTGTGGAATAATCTACCATACAAATCTCTGTGTCCTCCGTGCCTGGTGTGGTTTATTTACAAAATCACAGTACCTACAGGCGCACACTTTCTCCGATATTAGCTATAATAGCAAACAACAAGAGAAATTGCAACCAAGGCGATCGCAGCAATTTATTTCTAAATTCTAAATTCTAAATTCTAAATTCTCAAAGTACTAGTTTCTGATAAAATCATGGAAATTTAACAAGGATACTCATGGAACTCATTCAACTTTTAACCGAAAATCTTGGTGTAGAGGATTCACAGGCTATGGGAGGTGCTGGACTCCTTTTCCAACTAGCCAAGGAACAACTGGGAGAAGATGATTTTTCTCAGATAGCTCAATATGTTCCGGGTATAGGCGATATGCTCGAACAAGTGCCTCAAGCTGAGGGCATACTTGGTGCTTTGGGAGGATTAGCTTCAGCTATAGGAGGTGATGCAGCCGAAGTCGGAAATTTAATGAGTTTGGCAGGGGGTTTTTCTCAGCTAGGATTGGATACGGAGATGATTGTTCAATTTATACCAGTCATCCTCTCCTTCGTTCAAAGTCAAGGAGGAGATGAGATTAAAGGTCTTTTAGAAAATGTTTTGCAATCTTAAGCAATGATAATTAATTTAGAATTTAGAATTTAGAATTTAGAATTGACTGTATAATCTGTGGAAATTCTCTTCTAGCCTGTCGCTAGGTTCACCCCAATGGTGACCTAATTTTCTCCGTTATTTGAAAAATCAATAATGACCTGAGTTATCATCACTTTTAGTGATGGTAAATTATCTTCCACCAACCTACCACCTTACAGGCGCACACCTTATTCATTATTAGTTATAATAGCAAACAACAAAAGAAATTGAAAGTTTCTACTGGCAAGATGCCAGTTCCACATCTACTGGCAAGATGCCAGTTCCACATCTACTGGCAAGATGCCAGTTCCACGGTACTACTTCAACCAAGATGAATCTGAAAATAATGCCGATACAAATCACAACGGGGTATCACCTCATTACCTTCTAACTTCACTAACCCCATACTGTCTAATTTGAACTTTAACTTCGACTCTAATTCCACTGAACTATCCTTACTCACTACTCGACGTAATGCTGTCCCCAATTGTGGATAATGTTGCAAATTTAACAAATGTCGCCGCAAATGATCACCGTAAATTCCCGCGTCTGTAGGAGCAAGTTGTAGCAATTCCTCCAAAGTCAAATCCTGTCGCCGCAGATGATAGAAAGCTTTGCGTACTAAATAAGGATGTCCACCCACTAAACTCATCAATAGCTCGATTTGAGTATCTGTCCAATTCAAACCATAACGCCTTGCTAAATCCTGAACCTGAGCTACCTGAAACTCCCGTAACTCGACATTTTTCCCCACATTAAACGGCGAGTGATTGATATCCAGGGGCACATATACCTCTGTAGAATGTACCACTACCAATCGCAGCTTTTCCCAGAGTTCGCTACTAAAATCCCCATACCTAGCCGATTCATACCAAAAGCGCAGCAGAGCAAAAAAGTCATCAGCTACTTGACGATGGGGGAAAACTCGATCTACTTCATCTAAACCTAAGACTAAGGGGCATTTCGGCAGGACTGGCACCGACCGCGGCTACGCTGGGGAATTGCCTTGGTGGAGCGGCGGATTTTAGTTTTGAGAGCGACCCATCCAACGGCCAGGGATGCGCCGATAATCTGGGAACAGACAATCACTACGAATTCCGGCTTAACCGCTTTGTTTACGGCA
>JAAHGR010000923.1 GCA_010672425.1 Symploca sp. SIO2E6 | reverse complement strand
AGTAATGAGTAATGAGTAATGAGTAATGAGTAATGAGTAATGAGTAATGAGTAATGAGTAATGAGTAATGAGTAATGAGTAATGAGTAATGAGTAATGAGTAATGAGTAATGAGTAATGAGTAATGACAAACAACAAATAACCAATGACAAATGACAAACAACAAACAACAAACAACAAACAACAAAGTAGATATTTATCATGGTGTGACAGTACCAGACCCTTACCGCTGGCTAGAAGATCCTGATACAGAGGAAACTCAGGCTTGGATTACAGCACAAAATGAAGCTACCTTCAGTTATCTACAGGATATATCCGCTAGGGAAGAGATTAAAGAACGCCTGACTCAACTTTGGGATTATGAGAAATATAGTATTCCTTGGAAAAAAGGCGATCGCTATTTTTATTTCAAAAATGAGGGTTTGCAAAATCAGGATGTTCTCTATACTTTAACTAGTTTGGATGGGGAGCCCCAGGTACTATTAGACCCCAATCAGCTATCCTCGGATGGTACAGTTGCCCTCAGGGATATAGTGATTAGTGAAGATGGCAGATTAATGGCCTATGGTTTGTCTAATTCTGGTTCTGATTGGCAAGAATGGAGAGTGAGAAATGTAGCAACCGGAGAAGATTTGACAGATCATCTGCAATGGATAAAATTTTCTAGTGCTTCTTGGACTCACGATCACCAAGGTTTTTTCTACAGTCGTTATGATCAACCTCAAGAAAAAACGAAATTAGAAGATACTAACCATTATCAAAAACTATTTTATCACCGTCTAGGTACGCCTCAATCAGAAGATACTTTAAGTTACCACCGTCGGGATCAGCCCGAATGGGGTTTTGATGGAGAGGTTACTGAAGATGGACGCTATTTAATTATTACTGTTGGGTTAGGTACGGATACGAAAAACCTAGTTTTTTACCAAGACTTAGAAAACCCAGCAGGAGAAGTTATTGAGCTGATTAGTGAGTTTGAAGCCGATTATAGTTTTATTGGTAACGATGATACTACTTTTTGGTTTCGTACCGATTTGGCTGCCCCTCGGGGACGCTTAATTGCCATTGATATTAATCATCCAGCTAAAGCCAACTGGCAAGAAGTTATTCCTCAATCGGCAGACACATTGAGAGATGTGGGTTTACTGAATAACCAGTTTGTGGCTAAATATCTGCAAGATGCGCGATCGGTAATTAAAATTTTTAACCTTAATGGTAATTTTGTCCGAGAAGTAGCATTACCGGGAATTGGTTCTGCCTCAGGTTTTAGCGGTAAGCGTCACGATACAGAAACCTTTTATCGTTTCACCGGTTTTACTACTCCCTCCACCATCTACCGCTACGATTTAGTGACAGGGAAAAGCGAGATTTTTCGCCAACCTCAAGTAGATTTTAACCCGGATAGTTACGAAACTCAACAGATTTTCTACGAGAGCAAGGATGGGACAAAAGTCCCGATGTTTATCACCTATAAAAAAGGACTAGCATTAGATGGCAATAATCCCACTTATCTCTATGGCTACGGTGGCTTTAATATTTCCCTCACTCCTAGTTTTTCCATCAGTAATTTAGTTTGGCTGGAAAGGGGAGGAATTTATGCAGTAGCTAACCTCCGAGGTGGTGGAGAATATGGAGAAGCATGGCATCAAGCAGGCATGAAATCAAATAAACAAAATGTCTTTGATGATTTCATCGCTGCTGCCGAATGGTTAATTAGCAATCAGTATACTTGTCCCGACAAACTTGCCATAGGTGGTGGCAGTAATGGAGGATTACTAGTTGGTGCCTGTATGACTCAGCGCCCAGAATTATTTAGGGCAGCGCTACCAGCAGTAGGGGTAATGGATATGCTACGCTTTCCCAAGTTTACCATTGGTTGGGCTTGGTGCGTTGAATATGGTTCTCCTGATAACGAGGAAGAATTTAAGGTATTGTACAGCTATTCTCCCTTACACAATTTAAAAGCAGGTACAGCCTATCCTGCCACTATGATAACCACTGCTGATCACGACGATCGGGTAGTACCAGCCCATAGTTTCAAATTCGCCGCAACTTTGCAAGAAGTTCATGCAGGAAAGGAACCTATCCTCATTCGCATTGAAACTAAAGCAGGACATGGTGCAGGAAAACCCACCACGAAAATTATTGAGGAAGTTGCAGATAAATGGGGGTTTTTAGAGAAAGTCTTAGGGGGTGTGGAAAGATGACCCTTACTTCTAGTCAACAAAACTATATTGATCTACTAATTAAGTATCAGCCTAAGCCAATTACAAATTTTGAAGAATATAACGTAGCCTTGACTATCGTAGAAGGAATGATGTCTGGCGAGTTGACGGAGGCTGAAACGACAATTTTTAATTTGTTGGTTGTTCTCATTGAGACTTACGAAGCTCAACATTATCCGATGGGTGAGCCTACAGCTGCAGCTACTTTAGAGTCACTAATGCACGAGTTTGAGGTCAAGCCATCTACTTTAGCCGAAATTCTAGGTTCTGTTGAACAAGTCAGGGAGATAGTTAATGGTCAAAGGAAAGTAAATAAATCCCAAGCAGAGTCCTTAGCTAAATTTTTTAATGATTTACGTTCTGAGCTTTCTCTAACATCTAAAGACTTTGAAAAGTAAACTTTTTATAGAAGAAGCGATCGCTACGATGATCAGATGGGAGACAAGATTATCGCAGATGTTTTGATGGAGGGAAGTTGAAATTAAGAAGTAAGAAGTAAAAAGTCAAGAACTCCTAATGAAGAGATTGAACCCAATCGATTGCATCATTTTCCTTCTCTTAACTTCCAACTTTCGAC
>JAAHGR010000922.1 GCA_010672425.1 Symploca sp. SIO2E6 | reverse complement strand
TCGTTTACGGGCATAATCTACTAAGCCATTGTACCGATGACCGTAAGGAGGACGAAACAGATTAGTTCTCACACCAGTGACTTGATAAATCAGCTTAGCAGTACTTTCAATTTCACGAGCAATGATGAACTCCCTCATCCGAAGATGCCAGTGATGCCAGGTATGATTACCTAGGGTATGACCATCAGTGAGTATTTGTTGTCCAATTTCCGGGTATTTTTTGAGATTCTGTCCCAGTACAAAGAAAGTTGCCTGAATCTGTTTATCTTTGAGGATACTTAATACTTGGGGAGTAATATCCTCAGAAGGACCATCATCGAAAGTGAGAGCAATTGCTTGGTTAGCATTACTCAACGGAACCTGCCTCACGATTTCACCTCGAAAACGATCCGGCACTACCACCAAGTCTTGCGATCGCACCGCCTGAGTAACCCCATTAACCGGCATCACCAGATTAATCAGTAAGACACCAACAGCAGCAACAATAGCCAACAATACCCTACGCGACCACAACACCTTCCCCACTCAACCCCCAATTCCCAATTCCCAATTCCCAATTCCCAATTCCCAATTCCCAATTCTCAAATATCAATCCTCAGCCTAATCAATCCAACCCAAATATCGTTGTTAGCTTCATTATGCTCTGGATCGAGAATAACGAAACCTCCAGAAGTAATTGAGATGCGGTCAGTGATGGGATAGCGATAGGAAACTTCAATATGATAAGAGGTATCCTGGTCTTCCCGCTGGACAACATCGTTATTAGTTGCCTTGGGAGGTAGACCCAAGATAAAACTCAAATTGCTTCCTTGTTTAATCAAATCACTATAGGAAGCAGTAAGGGCCCAAGTCCAAATATCTGCATTTGAACCTTCAGGAATATTCACGTTGTTGACAACAGCAGGAGCTTCAGCAGTAGCATGGTAATAACCAACCCAACCTCCTACTTGGAAGCGATCGCTAATTTGATAGGAGGCTGCAACGTTCAAATTATCGCTAGAAGTAGCAGTAGTTCCCCCGAAAGGGGTTTGAGCGAATTCAGAGCCAATAAAGCTAGTAACATTGTTGGTGTTATTAGGATTAGGAGAGTAGTAATGAGTATAGGTTAGAGAAATACCCAGGCGGTCTGATGGGGTCAAGGTTATTTGACTCAAAGCGTTAAAATGACCGTTGAATAGCCCATTACCTGGATTGGGATTGTTACTCCTACTAGTAGTAGTATAATAAGATGCCCCAACTCCGATTAAATCGCTCAATTGATAGTATAATCCTCCACCAGTACCAAAACCGACATCGTAGATAGGATTGTAAAAACCAAACAGAGCAATGGTTGAGGCAGGATTGAGTGCTGGGACAAAATCGCTAGCAGACTGACCTGTTGCTCCTAAATAAACCGAACCACGATCTCCTATAGGGAAGCGGTAAAACAGCTTTGATAGTCTCACATCATTGCCGGTATTAATATTCCCTGCAATGTTGGTCATTGCTGTCCCAGTTACACCACTAGCCAAGCTACTAGTATTCCCGGCTTGGATTCTAGTACGCAACAGGTCTCTACCGGTAAAACTGGTATCGAAGTCCAATCTTACTCCACCGCTAAAGGTAGTAACAGCATCCAAGTCTTCTGTCGGAGTTTGCCCAGAAGGAACAGCTTTGCGATCGCCAAAGACATCGGTCAGAAAAAAGTTTGCTTGTCCTCGTAGAATAGTAGTGGTGGAAAAGTTATGATTGTCCAGAAAATCCACTCGTTCTTCTTGATCGCTAACCTTGTTTTTGACAGTTGCCAGTTCTGCCTCAAATTCTTCTATGAGTCGTTGTATACTGGCTAAGTCTTCTTCTGTTGCTAAGTCAAAATTATTTCTAATTATAGTTTCAACTCTTTCTAGACACCTATTCAAGGCTGCCGCAAATTCATAACGAGTTAGGTTGCTATTGCCTCTAAAGGTATTATCGTCATAACCAACAAGGCAGCGATAGTTATTTACCAAACTACGTAGAGCATCATAAGCCCAATCTTGGGGGGTAACATCTACGAAACTATCAACCCGAGGAAATGAGCGGCGGATGCTAGGAGGTCGCTCACTAATACTATATTGTTCTATCTGAGATAAAAGCTCATTTTCCGGATCTGACTCGATGGTAGGAGATAGTTCACTATCACTATATTGTTCTATTTGGGATAACAGCTCATTTTCCGGATCTGACTCGATAGCAGGAGATGGTTCACTATCACTATATTGTTCTACCTGAGATAACAGCTCATTTTCCGGATCTGACTCGATAGCAGGAGTTGTTTCAATAGCACTATATTGTTCTATTTGGGATAAAAGCTCATTTTCCGGTTGGGATAACCACTCATTTTCCAGCTCAGTAGCATCCCATTTTGGTAAATTGGTAGTGCGAGCATCTTGCTCGCTTTCAATAATTCCAGAAAGCAGGATGCTCCCACTATTATCTATCGTAGGATTATCTTGTTCCTGTAGTGTAGCTTTAGGGAGCAAGATTGGTGTAGATTCAGGGAGCAAGATTGGTGTAGATTCAGGGAGCAAGATTGGTGTAGATTCAGGGAGCAAGATGCTCCCACTACTATCTTTGGTGTAACCTTGAGTATTAATAGAATCTACTTGCGCCAAAGCGGGAGAAAGTACCCCAAAATTACAACCTAATGCAAGAAGGCAGGAGGCAGTCCCAACGACACCCGATTTACTCATAATTTTTTTTAATCTTCCTTGTTCGACGCAGTATTTCATCCCAATTCCCAATTCCCAATTCCCAATTCCCAATTCCCAATTCCCAATTCC
>JAAHGR010000921.1 GCA_010672425.1 Symploca sp. SIO2E6 | reverse complement strand
CCACTCTACGAGAGAAAGCGATCGCACTTGCAGCATCCCAGGGACACGAAATATTTGCTACAAGTTATTTTCTAGCGATCGCAACACCTGTCACCTACCACCTACCCAGAACCCCGACTTCTTCAAGGATACCGCTGGCGAATGGGGGGTATGACCCCTCATCACCAATGCCGTACACAGCCTTGAAGATACATTTGAATAGAGTAATCTTGCATCTTCAAGCTATGACACTGCATTCACTCTTAACACTGGGAAGTTCCCCAAGAAACGGCACGAATCGCCCATGCATCATTTCCCAAAGGGA
This sequence comes from Symploca sp. SIO2E6, assembly GCA_010672425.1. Lineage (GTDB taxonomy): Bacteria > Cyanobacteriota > Cyanobacteriia > Cyanobacteriales > Coleofasciculaceae > Caldora. Next base: position 2,513 of record JAAHGR010000921.1, on the reverse strand, counting down.
ATGTTTATATAAAAATGTATGATGAATTAGGAGCAATCTATTCTGATAGCGATTTTAAGGAGTTATTCCCGGCTAAATGTGGACAATCAGCTCTATCCCCAGCCAAACTAGCCCTAGTTATCATCATGCAATTTGCTGAAGGGCTAAGTGATGCTCAAGCAGCAGATGCAGTGCGTAGTAGAATTGATTGGAAATACTTATTGGGTTTAGAGGTAACCTATTCAGGATTTGACCCAAGTGTGTTGAGTGAGTTTCGGAGTCGATTGTGTGAGCAAGGTTCAACGAACAAGTTATTAGACATAATGCTGTTGCGCTTCTCGGAAAAAAAACTGATAAAAAATAGAGGAAAGCAACGTACAGACTCGACGCAAATGATAGCGGCGGTAAGGCAAGTTAATCGTCTGGAGTTAGTAGGAGAAACTTTAAGAGCAGCCCTGAACGAAATTGCACTATTAGCCCCAGAATGGCTCACACAAAGAATCAGCGAAGATTGGTGCAAGCGTTATCGTTGGCGTGTTGATAATTATCGCTTGCCAAAAAACAAAAAGGAGCGGGAACAAATGGCACATCAAATAGGATTAGATGGGCATTATTTGTTAAAAGAGGTTTGGGAGAGTAATGACGAAATATTGGAATTAGCCAATCTCTGGAGTGTAGAGGTGTTGAGGTATGTGTGGATTCAACAGTATACATTCATAGATGATAAGTTGGTGTGGCGAACGCCCAAGGATACTGGTCTGCCACCGAATGCAATTTGTATTGAATCTCCTTATGATATCGAGGCGAGAAATAGTAGTAAAAGGGGCATCAATTGGACAGGTTATAAAGTCCATTTTAGCGAAACTTGTGACCCAGAAACCCCGAATTTGATTACTCATGTAGAAACAACACCTGCCACAACTCCCGATGGGGAAGTAACATCAACCATTCATCAAAATCTAGCTGACAAAAACCTGTTACCAAAGGAGCATGTAGTTGACGCTGCCTATGTAGATGCTTATGAATTGGTTGAAAGTAATCAACTTTATCAAGTCTCCCTCATTGGTCCGGTGGCACTTGATAACAGTTGGCAGGCTAAATCAACTACAGGTTTTGATGTTTCTACTTTTGCTATTGATTGGGAGCAGCAAGTTGTTCGATGTCCTCAAGGGCAAATAAGGTCGTTCATGGCGACATACTCATGACACCAATAGAAATCCCTTAATTGAGGTTGTCTTTGACCGTCATACTTGTGGGGCTTGTAGTCTTAGGAATAATTGTACTTCATCCCCTCGCTCACCTAGAAAGTTGAAGCTCAGACCTCAGGAGGAATACGAAGCCCTTACTGCACGTCGTATCGAACAACTTTCTCCTGAATTTCAACTCCAGTATGCCTCTCGAGCCGGAATTGAAGGTACTATTTCCCAAGCTGTGCGTAGATTCGACTTACGAAGAACACGGTATTGGGGGCTGGCAAAAACCCATTTACATAATGTTGCTACCGCTTGTGCCATAAATAAAGAGTCGTTTTTTCGCCTTCTCCAATCATCGTCCATTAGCTCAAACTCGTACCAGTCCCTTGGCTGCATTATGCTTCATCGTGATTTAACCATAGTTAGATTGGGTGAGGTGAAATATGAGGTGGGATTTCAATTCTCCGCGTCCGGTGCGTCCGGTGCGTCCGGTGCGTCTGCTTATTTTTTCTCCCACGCATTTTTTCGCTCACCCAGTTAGATTAGCGATCGCGCTTCCTTGATTAGTGATCGCACTTCCTTGATTAGCGAGCCCAGTCTTGGGAAACCCCAGTACAACACCTGTACTTTGAACATCAATTATACCGGTTCTATTGTAACCGGATTTGGTATTACTTCAAAACCCGAATCAACGGACTTGATGAGGCAAGCCCTATGTAGGGTTGGCTGTATAAGTGTGTAAGCTATGCCAGACAATGGTTTCAAGCATTTCAAAGCCAATAAGAGTGCAAGGATTTTGTCTCAATGAGCTCAAAAAGCTTGCACCATCGTAGGGGAACACCTGGTTAAATCAATAATGAAAGCGGTTTTATTCACAGGTTTTAACGCCAGCCTAAATTACCCGAAAGCCTTATGCAGCAAGCGACCCGTTACTCTTAACTCATTACTCATTACTCTTGAGAAAATAGAAATAGCAACATGATGGCCTAATCCTTTGATATGACTAGTTTCTAACCTTCTTTTTCGGCATTTACTTGTATCCTGTTGCCTGTTGCCAGATGAGCTGTTGCCTGCGCCGTTAGGCGCTCATTACTCATTACAAATTGCAGCAAACCCTATGTAGAGACGCGCCTGCCTTTATGATGCCCATAGGGCTGTTGGCGCGTCTCTATATCTAGCAGGATAACGAAAAATCCTGATGTGAGGGGTCATACCCCCCATTCGCCAGCGGTATCCTTCAAGAAGTCGGGGTTCTTAAACGCTGGAAATTAGGGCAGATAAATTCTCTTTGTGCCTTGGTGGTTTATTTTTCCAATATCTATAGGCGCACATATTCTCCAA
>JAAHGR010000920.1 GCA_010672425.1 Symploca sp. SIO2E6 | reverse complement strand
ATTGGGAATTGGGAATTGGGAATTGGGGATGTTTCTCCTATCTCCCTTGTCTCCCTTGTCTCCCCCATCTCCCTTGTCTCCCCCATCTCCCTTGTCTCCCCCATCTCCCCATCTCCCCATCTCCCCATCTCCCCATCTCCCCATCTCCCCATCTCCCCATCTCCCCATCTCCCCATCTCCGCTTCTCCGCTTCTCAGCCAATAAGCAGCCAAAACGGGGGATAAAGTACGAGCCACTAGTAAAGAAGTAAAAACGGCTACAGAAACCGTTAGCCCAAAAGGTTTAAAAAACTGACCGACGGTGCCACCCATGAAGGCAATGGGCAGAAATACGGCTACAATAGTTAATGTAGAAGCGGATACTGTTAAGCCAATTTCATCAGTACCTGCGATCGCGGCTTGCCTGGGAGTTTCTCCTGCTTCGATGTGTCGGGAGATATTTTCGACATCGACAATCGCGTCATCGACAATAATACCAATTACTAGTGCCAAGGCCAGCAGAGTAATGGTTTCTAGGTTAAACCCAGCTATCGCCATCGCAATGCAGGTTCCGAGTAGAGAGATGGGAATCGCTAAAGCTGTGATTAAAGTTGCCCGAAAATTGCGCAAAAAGGGAAAAATTACCAAAACTGCCAGTACAATTGCCAGGAGTAGGGCATCAATGGTAGCTTGGGTAGCTTCCCGGATATAGTCAGCCTGAGTCTCGGCTAAGACTAGTTGCACCTGGGGTAAATCCCCTTGCAACTGTTGCACTGCTGCTTCTACCCGACTAACTACTTCTATGGTATTGGCTGCGCCACGTTTGATTACCTGGAAAGCGACAGCATTTTCACTGTTGAACCTTGCTAGGGTTGGGGAAGCGGTAATGGGGGAGTTAGGCTCATCTTCATCTGGGGTAGCATCTCCCAGCAGCCTAACTTTCAATACTCCTGGTAATTCTGTAATTTTGGGGAGAATCTCCTCTTGAGCAATTTCGATTAATTCTGAGAGGGTTTTCTCCTCACTCTTAATCCCGTAGCTAATTGCCGCCGACTCATTTAAGTTAATACTGAGAGCCTCGAAGGTAGTTTCTGGGGGTAACTCTGCTTGTTTGAGTGCTGTTTTAACAGCCTCCGTGGAAGATTCCAGGTTAGTCCCCACATCAAAAGCTAGACTAACAACAGTTTGACCAGAATAGGTAGAAGAACGAGTATCATCCAATCCTGCCAGAGATTGGAGCTGTTGTTCAATTGGTTGAGTAAGCTTTGTCTCGGTTTCCAGTGCCGTCTCAAAGGGTGCTTGAGCACTTACCACTACTACAGGAAAGGTAATATCCGGAAACAGAGCATATTTGAGACTGCTCAAAGCAAACAACCCTGCCACCGACACCGCCAGCCAAAAGCAGATGGTTAGCCAGGAATGAGCAATGGCTAACCGGGAAATATTCAAACGTTCTCTCAGAGACATCTGTTATTTGTTGTTGGTTGTTGGTTGTTGGTTGTTGGTTGTTGGTTGCTTGTTGCTTGTTATTTGTTATTTGTCTATCATATCTGGCTAAATAGTCTTAGAAGTTATGGAAAATCAGCTAGCGGCTCAGCTCGTGTAGATAATACCATCAATAACCTCAAAACTTACCTAACACCTAACACCTAATACCTAATACCTAAATACACGCCGTCACAACTTCAGCAAAACTATCCGGTACATCTGCATCGGGATTGTCAAGTATCGCCTCAAGCTGCGCGGAGGTAATTCCCTGATTAGAAGATCCTTTGAGCATACAAAGACATAACTTGTTTGCATCCTGTTGAGGTAAACCATTGTTCACTGCATTTGTTTCGCATTTTGTCAAAAACCTGTTTTCGAGAGACTCGGGATATGTTGAATGTATACCCTTTGTCGCTGCCTGTCGAGGTACTCGACTTTTCGCCTCTGCTGTCGGCAAACCGCTGTAGGATATCAGGGAAAATGCTAGCAGACAGGTACTGACAAAGGATAATTTCTTTAGGGTTCTGTTCATTCGTTGATGCCTCTTCTGGTTGCAAGACACATAATAATGACTGTGGACAGCAAGTAGGAGTTCCCAACAAGATCCCCGACGACTCCCAGATCCCCAATCTGACGACTCCCAGATCCCCGACGAATTAAAGGATACCGCTGGCGAATGGGGGGTATGACCCCTCATAACAAATGCCGTACACAACCTTGAAGATACAACTTGTAGAGTAAGATAAATCGGGAGAGGTATGACACTGCATCCAAAAGAACATTGGGAAGTTCCCCAAGAAACAGCACGAATCGCCCATGCATCCTTGAACAAGTTATTAGATATAATGCTGTTGCGCTTCTCTGAAAAAAAACTGATAAAAAATAGAGGAAAGCAACGCACAGACTCGACGCAAATGATAGCGGCAGTAAGGCAAGTTAATCGTTTGGAGTTAGTCGGAGAAACTTTAAGAGCAGCTCTGAACGAAATTGCACTATTAGCCCCAGAATGGCTTACACAAAGAATCAGCGAAGATTGGTGTAAGCGTTATCGTTGGCGTATTGATAATTACCGCTTACCCAAAACTACAAAGGAGCGGGAACAAATGGCACATCAAATAGGATTAGATAGGCATTATTTGTTAAACGCAGTTTGGGAGAGTAATGACGAAGGATTGGAATTATCCAATCTCTTGAAATCGTCGCCAATAATTCTCCAGATTCTTTGGCTCAACTCGAAGAATTGTTGGTATTTCGCTGCCAACAACTGAGCAAGCAGCACGATTTAATACAAGGGCTAACTCGTTACCACTGGTGGCCTCAAACCAGGGCATCTTAATCCCAAATTTTTCTAAGGATG
>JAAHGR010000092.1 GCA_010672425.1 Symploca sp. SIO2E6 | reverse complement strand
CTCCATTCTCCATTCTCAATTCTCCATTCTCCATTCTCAATTCTCCATTCTCCATTAATCTTATGAACAAACCCTATAATTGGGATGCTCTAGACTACGCCAAGAGTTCATCTGCACAGCAAATTTGGGCAAGAGAACTAATTGCCAAACTTAACTTGCAGGGTAATGAACGAGTCCTAGATATTGGTTGCGGGGATGGTAAAATCACCGCTGAAATTGCTAATCTAGTTTCTGATGGCTCAGTTGTTGGCATTGATAATTCTGAGGCAATGGTACAGCTTGCCAAAACTCGTTATCCAATTAGTGATTTTCCTAACCTACAATTTCACTACGCAGATGCTTGTCAGTTGCCCTTTGAACAGGAATTTACTGTCATCTTTTCTAACGCGGCACTTCACTGGATACAGGATCATCTGTCTGTTGTTCAAGGTATCAGCAATAGCTTGCAGTCTGGCGGAAAAATCTTACTCCAAATGGGGGGTAAAGGTAACGCTGCCGAAATTATCAAAGTAATCGAGGAATTGACTAATTCTAGCCAATGGCATGAGTATTTTACTAATTTCCCATGTCCCTATGGTTTCTACAGTCCCCAAGAATACCAGCATTGGCTCCAAGATGTGGGACTACAACCGATTCGCCTGGAGTTGATTCCGAAAGATATGACTCACAAGGGAGCTCCAGGACTTGCTGGGTGGATTCGCACGACTTGGCTACCTTATACCCAACGATTACCGGAACAAATGCGCGATGATTTTGTTACAGAATTAGTAAACCGCTATTTAGGGTATCATCCGATAACGGAGGATGGTTTAACCCATGTCAACATGATTAGGCTGGAAGTGGAAGCGAGCAAATGTTAGTCTCCCTCCTGGTAAGAAAAGTTTGTAAGTTGCTAGTTACAAGTATTAAGTGTTGAGATCCCCCTAAATCCCCCTTAATAAGGGGGGTTAGGGGGGATCTAACAAGATTAAGCGATTATAACTAGCAACTTAGCTTAAGAGAAAACAAGAAATAGCGATCGCTTCAATAATTGAATTTTCTAAACTCCCAAAGTATTATTCTGTCTAGGTTTGAGGGTAATTTTTCGGCTAAAATCGACGCACCTCAGCAGATCTCTGAAACCCTATATTTTTCGTTGAGGTGCGTCGATGCCTTACAGGGAGCGGATTTGAGGGGTGTATTTTTCGCAATTTTGAGCAAGATGTGTTACTATAATTAGACGTGCGTCGATTTGGCGGCTGAAACCATTACTGGGTAAGGCTCCTCAGACGAGCTCCCTACCGACTGGGTTAAATCGGACTAGTTGTAAACTCACATGTCCCCTGGCAGCCTGCGACGACGCAGACCCTACCGACTGGGTTAAATCGGACTAGTTGTAAACTTTTCAACCATTGCTAACCTTGCACCACGTGGAGTTGTGGGCCCTACCGACTGGGTTAAATCGGACTAGTTGTAAACTCGCTGAGGTTTCTAATCGTTGTACCTGCGCAGATACAGCCCTACCGACTGGGTTAAATCGGACTAGTTGTAAACTTCTGGCTGATTTTTTACTGTGGGCTGCACAACCCTACCGACTGGGTTAAATCGGACTAGTTGTAAACCTTTGGCTTGACTTGCCATCCCCTTAGGAATGAACCCTACCGACTGGGTTAAATCGGACTAGTTGTAAACTTGACTTCTTCGTATTCAACCACCTTTGTATCTTGTCGCCCTACCGACTGGGTTAAATCGGACTAGTTGTAAACCCTACGATGCCAAGCGCGGCGGCAAAGCCACCCCACACCCTACCGACTGGGTTAAATCGGACTAGTTGTAAACTTAATCTCTTTTACATCCGATTCCTGAAGCTCATAGCCCCCTACCGACTGGGTTAAATCGGACTAGTTGTAAACTGTATGGTCTTTCTTAGATCCTCAAGATCATTTAAAAGACCCTACTGATTGGGTCAAATTGGACTAATTGAAAAATTCATTATTGCCTCTTTGACAGAGGCAACAGCTAGCAACCCCTGTAAGAACAAAGACAATTCAGGCATCATTGTTAATTGAGGGGTCTACTTTAACAAAACAAGACCGCTATTTTTTTTTCCATATTCAACGCCGTCTATTGGGATAGACTTTAGGAGCCTTAGCCGCGATCGCACTAAAAATGTAGGTTGGGTAGAGCTTTAGAAAGTGACCCAACACAACCCACCTTGAGTGTTGGGTCTCGTTGCCTCGACCCAACCTACATCTATTCCATGGTTTTAGCTGTGTCGCCCCACTACAACTTGTCTACGATTACTGATGAAGGAATAGTGTATATGCTCACACCTATTCCATTATTTAAATCATAGCAAAAAATAGGTGTCGCTCCAGTAGGTTGGGTAGAGCGATCGCGAGACCCAACACAACCCACCTTGAGTGTTGGGTCTCGTTACCTCGAGCCAACCTACATCTATTCCATGATTTTAGCTGTGTCTCCCCACTACAACTTGTCTACGATTACTGATGAAGGAATAGTGTATATGCTCAGACCTATTCCATTATTTAAATCATAGCAAAAAATAGGTGTCGCGCCAGTAGGTTGGGTAGAGCGATCGCGAGACCCAACACAACCCACCTTGAGTGTTGGGTCTCGTTACCTCGACCCAACCTACATCTATTCCATGGTTTTAGGTGTGTCACGGCACTACAACTTGTCTACGATTACTGATGAAGGAATAGTTTATATGCTCAGACCTATTCCATTGTTTAAATCATAGCAAAAAATAGTAAGGAAAACAAGGAAGACAAGGAAGATGGGGAAAGAAACCTGGATTTGGTATCATAAACAGTAAGAAGACAAGGGATATATTCCCAATTCCCAATTCCCAATTCCCAATTTCCGGTGTGAACTTAAACAGTTTCTTCGTCAGCTCATTCCCCTGCTTCGGGCATCGCCAACTTTTTTCCCTAGTGACCAGCTGCTCAGTAGCAATAGCTCTCACGAGTTGTAGTAGTGTAACTATAGATCAATACCAAGCTACAGCCGAGACAACTGTTACCTGGCAAGTTAGGTATACTCCGGATGAGGCAAGTTATAGAAATCCGCGCTTTGAGGAATTTGCTTCCAATTCCCTAGTTAACTACAACGGTGAGAAACCAGAAGGTGCGGTAGTTGGGCCTGATGACGAAGGCTTGTGGTGGCCGACTATACCCCCGAAACCGAGTATCGATGAAGTAGAACAACGGCAGAAAATTCAAGAATACCGTCATAAACCAGAACTTTTACGTACTGTACAATATCAGTTAACCTACCAACAGGATGGTCAAACCGTTACCCTACCAACTAACTATCAGGTTTATCGGCAGGTAGCTAGGGCCTATCCTTATGGAAAAACTTTGCAACTGACTTTAGGCATTAATAATGCTTCCGTGGAGAAGGCGGAGGCTGTGGATTGATGGGGAGTATGGGGACGCGGGGACGCGGGGACGCGGGGACAGGGAGATGGGGAGATAAGGGAGATAAGGGAGATAAGGGAGATAAGGGAGATAAGGGAGATAAGGGAGATAAGGGAGATAGGAGAAGTATTTAAACTCACCAATTCTAAATTCTAAATTCTAAATTCTACATTCCCAATTCCCAATTCCCAATTCCCAATTCCCAATTCCCAATTATGAAAAATGAAAAACCAATGCAAGCCTTATTAAGGCCAATTATTCTACAAGCACAAAAAGAGTTGTTACCACCAGGTAAGTTCTACCATCTTTGTCAGCGGCTGCGTCATAAAACTAGTATCAACAGACTTTATTTTTTGACTCCGCCTCCTAATTTGCTTGACTTTCCAGAGCATAAAATTTCGGCTCGTCAGCTGTGTAAGTTTTTGGATAAGTTGGCCCACTACGTAAGTTCTGCTACTACAGAAGGTCACCAAGCATTATTTTACCTACAAAGGGTCACTATCAAAACCAGGGGTATTACTAGTAAGGTAGTGCTAGTGAAGAAAAGTATGGTCGAACACCAATGCAGCAACTGTACTACAGGGATGAAGCTTGAGGTGGAAATAGCTGGTGCTGGGATGATTGGTAGAGTGGCTCGCCTGAGAATTAATGATGGCCAAGATTTGGCCTTTAAGGCTTTTTTTGACCCGGATTTTGTGTGGCAGCATGGTCCTTGGGCAGAAATTCCCATTGGTATTCGACTCAAAGCTTGTCGGGTGACTAAGGACTTACCAGAATTTTTATTTGCGGGTCAAGACTGGTCTGTTTGGGAATGGATCTATCCCTATACTAATCCTCAGTCACGGAAAGGGGAAATGACCTATGAACAGTTTGCTCAACTTGAAGGTTTGACGAAACTAAATTACTTGAATTACAGCAACTACAACCCTTATAATGTGCGCTTAGACCCAGGAGGTATTCAGAAAGAATATAGAGGGAGACGCCTTCATGATTTTATCATGGGAATGATCTTTTATACTAAAAAAGCTCACCGAGAAGGGTTCAAGTCGTTGACACTCCACATCAAGGGAAGTATGGTTCGTTATTTCTGGTTACGATTGGTTTTTATGTTTCAAGAGAGAGATTTTAGATTTTAGATTTTAGATTTTAGATTGAAGAATTAAAACGGTCACAAGCCCCTAAATTTATTTATGGGGTAAATCTAAAATCTTCAATCTTCAATTGCTTGACCCAATTGATACCGTTTTCTTGTACGAAGAATAATAGAAACTTCCCTCCTGCCTTCTGCCTCCTGCCTCCTGCCTCCTGCCTTCTGCCTCCTGCCTTCTGCCTCCTGCCTTCTGCCTTCTGCCTTCTGCCTCCTGCCTTCTGCCTCCTGCAAGAGTGTAAAATAATAAATACCACTTCACATTTCTTAATCATGGCCAGAGACTTGCGGGAATTTCTGAAATTACTGGAAAAAAAGGGACAATTAAGGAAAATTACAGCTTTAGTTGACCCAGATTTGGAAATTGCTGAGATTTCCAACCGAATGCTCCAACGGGGTGGCCCGGGGTTATTATTTGAAAATGTCAAAGGCTCATCCTTTCCTGTGGCAGTTAACCTGTTGGGGACAGAGGAAAGGGTTTGTTGGGCGCTGAATAGGGAGAATCCTCAGGAGTTGGAGGCGCTGGGGAAGAAGCTGGGGATGTTGCAACAACCGAAGCCTCCTAAGAAAATTTCCCAGGCTGTGGAGTTTGGTAAGGTACTGTTTGATGTGGTTAAGGCGAAGCCGGGAAAGGACTTTTTCCCACCTTGTCAGCAGGTGGTCTTAGGGGAAGAGGCTCTGGATTTGCATCAATTGCCTTTGATTCGTCCCTATCCAGGGGATGCGGGTAAGATTATTACTTTGGGGTTGGTCATTACCAAAGATTGTGAGACGGGGACTCCGAATGTTGGTGTGTATCGACTTCAACTACAATCAAAGAGTACGATGACGGTACATTGGCTGTCAGTGCGGGGAGGAGCCAGACATCTGCGCAAGGCGGCACAGCAAGGGAAGAAATTGGAAATTGCGATCGCTCTTGGTGTAGATCCTTTGATTATTATGGCAGCAGCTACTCCTATTCCAGTAGATTTGTCGGAATGGCTATTTGCAGGACTTTATGGTGGTTCGGGAGTTAAGCTAGCCAAGTGTAAGACTTTGAATTTAGAAGTACCAGCAGATGCGGAGTTTATCCTAGAAGGTACGATTACCCCAGGAGAAATGTTACCCGATGGACCTTTTGGGGATCATATGGGTTACTATGGTGGAGTGGAAGATTCACCGCTGATTCGCTTCCACTGTCTGACCCACCGGCAAGACCCAATTTATCTGACTACATTTAGTGGACGACCACCAAAGGAAGAAGCGATGATGGCGATCGCGCTTAATCGCATTTATACTCCTATTTTACGGCAACAGGTCTCAGAAATTGTTGACTTTTTCTTACCAATGGAAGCCCTAAGTTACAAAGCGGCGATTATTTCCATTGATAAAGCCTACCCTGGACAAGCGCGAAGAGCCGCTTTAGCTTTTTGGAGTGCTCTACCTCAATTCACTTATACCAAATTTGTGATTGTGGTGGATAAAACGATTAATATTCGCGATCCTCGTCAAGTAGTATGGGCAATTAGTTCTAAGGTAGACCCTTCAAGGGATGTCTTTATTTTACCCCAGACTCCCTTTGATAGTTTAGACTTTGCTAGTGAGAAAATTGGTTTAGGTGGACGTATGGGAATCGATGCTACTACCAAAATTCCTCCTGAAACAGACCACGAATGGGGGGAAACCCTAGAATCTGACCCAGATGTAGCAGCAATGGTAGAGCGACGTTGGGCAGAATATGGTTTGGGTGATTTAGAGTTAGGGGAAGTAAATCCTAATTTGTTTGGTTACGATATGAGGAATTGAGAATGGGGAATTGGGAATTGGGAATTGGGAATTGGGAATTGGGAATTGGGAATTGGGAATTGGGAATACGATTACGTAAACTCGTAGGGGCGGGTTTAGGGATATGATCAGGTGGACTAAAGTCCAACTACTGCTCATTACTCATTACTCATTACTCATTACTCATTACTTAAAATGCCATCTCCCCTTGCTCACTCGGTTTCTGGATATGTACTAGCCAAGTTTCTGCCTCTGGATAAAATCAGTAGCGACATAGGTAATAAATGGCATGTACACATACTTTATCCTATCTTAGTTGCCGTTGCTGCTGATCTGGATTTTATTCCCCAAATAATCACCGGAGTGAGATTTCATCGAGGTTTGACTCATAGTCTGACTTTTACCCTTATCTGTAGTGCAATTATTGGGTTGCTTCTCAGTTACTTATGGAAGTTTTCCTATAAACAATTATTTTTGTTTACTTTGCTCCTGTATAGTTCCCATCTCTGCTTAGATTTTTTTACTAACGGTGGCCAGGGAATGCAACTGTTTTTCCCTTTTACCACTAGTTACTTTAAGTCCCCAGTGGCAATTTTTCCAGCAATCCATCACTCAAGGGGCTTATGGGACTATAGCCACCTACTACCACTCGTTTTTGAATCGACATACTCAGTTTTGCTATTATCGGTAGTTGCTTGGTATCAAGGCAGAAGGCAGTCCCAATGAAAAAAAATTTCACCATTATGCATGAAAGTAGCCTTTTCCCTGCCCCTACTCCCTGCTCCCTAATATAAGAAAATCATGGAAGCTTCTACCCATAATCATCAGTTAATCCTTGCGGATGCTCACGTCCACCTTTACGACTGCTTTAATCCAACTCAACTGCTCAACTCAGCTTGGGATAATTTTCAAAGCTTTGCTACTAAACAAGGTTATCAAGACAATTTTACAGCCGTCTTGCTCTTAACCCAAATAGGCGCTCAAGAGAGTTTTAGAAATTTTCTGCTTGCTGAAGCAAATCAGTGGACTTTTCAGTCTACTAGGGAAGAGTTATCATTATATGCCAGTAAACAGCATGGGCCAGGAATTTTCCTGATTGCGGGTCGTCAAATTGTGACAGCAGAAAACTTGGAAGTTTTGGCGCTGATCACTAACCAGACTTTTGCTGACGGTTTACCCCTAGAGGCAACGATAGAGTCGATTATTGCAGCAGGGGGAATACCTGTCATACCTTGGGGATTTGGTAAATGGATAGGCAAAAGGGGAAAATTCTTGTCTAATTTTTTAGAAAACAGGGATTTACCCATGCTATTTTTAGGTGATAATGGAGGTCGTCCTGTTTTCTGGCCACAACCATTGATATTCCAACTGGCAGCAAAGCAAGGATTACGCATTTTACCAGGAACTGACCCACTGCCTCTAGCTTCTGAATTCTATCGCCCTGGAAGTTTCGGATTTTCACTTCTAGGTGAATTGAGTACTGAGGAACCGGGAGGGCAACTCAAACAAATGTTACTTGATACCACGACAACTATCCAAGCTTATGGTTCGTTGGAGAATCCTTGGCGGTTTATGCGGAATCAGTTGGCAATTAGATATGGCAATAAGCCTGATACAAACCCGCAAGGGGCGAGTTTTCTGCTCCCCCAACGAAGAATGTCAGAAACAAGCCAAACCCTCCCTCCTTCTGCCTTCTGCCCTCTGCCTTCTGCCTTAGAGGTAAACAAGACAATAGTTTCTACAGATGGTTTTCCAGAAACAGCGGATATCGAAACATCTTCTAATGATTATGCCTCCCGCTTTGCTGGGGAGATTGGCACTTGGTTTCTGCAAGTACAAACAGATATTACCTTAAAAATGGTTGCTCCCTACCCCAAGGCTACTATCCTAGATGTTGGGGGAGGACACGGTCAAATCACCGGTCCGTTGATTGAAAACGGCTATCAGGTTACGGTGCTTGGCAGTGCGGAGATTTGCAAGGCGCAGATTCAGAATTATCTCAATGCTAACCTTTGTTCCTTCAAAGTTGGCAATGTTCTCGATTTACCTTATCCAGACGAAGCTTTCGATATTGTCATCAGCTATCGATTTTTAGCTCATGTGACTCAATGGCAGTCTTTTTTAACCGAACTTCATCGAGTAGCTAAGCAAGCGGTAATTATCGATTATCCCACAGTGAGGAGTGTCAACGCGATCGCCCCCTATCTCTTCAAATTCAAGAAAGGCTTGGAAGGCAATACCAGGGAGTTTATCTGTTATCAAGAATCGGAACTGCTAGCCTTTTTACAATCTCTGGGTTTGAGCCCAACTCAGAGATATCCCCAATTCTTTCTCCCTATGGTACTGCATCGCGCCGGTAAATCCCCTAACTTCTCTTCCTTGATGGAGAAAATAGCTCAATTCTCAGGATTGACTAATTTATTTGGTTCACCAGTGATTTTAAAGCTGACTAAGAATTAAAATTAGGGAATGGGGAATGGGGAATAGGGAATAGGCAACAGGGAGTATCCCAAAGTTGCCTCCTCAAAATTTAGTTAACTGTCAGCTGACAGCTGACAGCTAAAAAAACCACACTATGGAAGAGTCTCAATTTAAACTACCCCCCGGCAGTCGTATCTTGGTAACTGGAGCCACAGGGTTTACAGGTTCAGTGCTAGTCCGTAAACTAGTAGCACAAGGCTTAGATGTAATTGCGATCGCTCGTCCTAGTTCTCACCTTGAACCGTTTACAGGGATGCCAGTTACCTGGATTCGAGGTGATGTCTTTGATGAGGAGTTAATTAAGCAAGCCATCCAAGGAGTCAATTATCTCTTTCACATTGTCACTCCTTTTCGAGAAGCAAAATCGGCAGATGTTGTCTACCATAATGTCCATGTTCTAAGTACACAGTTACTGGCCAAATATGCTTTAAATGAACCAAACTTCAAGCGTTTTGTCCACGTTTCCACGATTGGTATCCATGGTCATGTAGCCAATCCTCCAGGGGATGAAAACTGTCCTATGCATCCTGGAGATATCTATCAAGAAACGAAACTAGAGGGGGAATTGTGGATCAGAGATTTTGCCAAACAAGAAGGGTTACCAATTACTGTAGTTAGGCCAGCGGGAATCTATGGTCCTGGAGAGAAAAGATTCTTGAAAATTTTCAAGATGGTGGTCAAAAAATGGATACCATTAATAGGGGATGGTAATAATTTACTACATTTCATCCACGTTGACGACTTAACCAACTTTTTTCTGCTACTGGCAATCCATCCTCAAGCAGTAGGAGAGGTTTTTATCTGTGGTAGCAGGGAAGCAATCACCTTGAATCAAATGATCTCGATTATCAGTGAATATTATGGAGTTTCCGTCAAATTTATTCGGCTACCAGCTGCTCCACTGTTTATCTTAGGAGACTTTTTGGAGTTAATCTGTCGTCCCTTGGGAATAGAACCACCTATATATAGAAGACGGCTGGCATTTTACACCAAAGACCGTTCCTTTAACACAGCCAAGATGAGAAATTTACTAGGGTTTGAGCCTGCTCATGCAGATGAGGAAGGTTTAAAGGAGTTAGCTCAATGGTATCTTGACCATGGATGGATCTCTTAGGTGTTAGGTATTAGGTAGTAGGTGGTAGGTGGTAGGGAAAGAGAGTTGGTCTAAAAAAAATTCCCAATTCCCAATTCCCAATTCCCAATTCCCAATTCCCAATTCCCAATTCCCAATTCCTGACGGGGTGACAATAATAGCTGAAACTATATATAGGGTTTTTTAAGTGCACAAACACTATATATGGGAGTTGACAAAATGCGCGACCTTCTAACTTGCCACCAATGCCTAATACCCGATCGCTTTCCCATCTTTATCGAACAGATATAATTTGCTGGTATCCACAGCCAAATTTAGCTTAGCACCAGTGTAAACATCTGGGGAAGAAGGCACACGAGCAATTAAAATAGAAGCACCCTTGGTTTTTTTTGCAGTATCAACAGCAGGTTCTTCATGACTTTCTTCCACCTCAATTTTGTCCACGGGAGCATCAAAATAGACAATCATCTCATGACCAAGAGCTTCCATTGACTCGACTTCCACCTGAAGGCAGTAATCTGAGGAGATATTGGCATCAGGGAGATAAAAAGCTTCTGGACGGAAACCGGCAAGAATTGGTCGTTTAAGATATTTCGGCAATTGAGGGAATTTGTCTAGTAATTCTTGGTCTAGTGCCAAATGCTGATTACCCATATCAATGGTAAAGGTGCCGCTTTCCGTCTTGTGCAATTGGCTCTTAAAGATATTCATTGCCGGAGAACCGATGAAGCTAGCGACAAATATATTGGCCGGGTGATCGTAAAGTTCTTGGGGAGGAGCAGTTTGCTGCAATTGACCGGCTTGCATCACTGCCACGCGATCGCCCATTGTCATTGCTTCTACTTGGTCATGGGTTACATAGACCATGGTTTTTTGCATTTCGCGCTGCAATTCGGAAATTTCCGTGCGGATTTCTACCCGCATCTTGGCATCCAAATTAGACAGCGGTTCATCCATGAGAAACACCGATGGATCTCGGACTATCGCCCTTCCCATCGCCACCCGTTGTCGCTGTCCCCCAGACAAAGCCTTTGGTTTGCGATCAAGCAATTCGTCCAACTGCAGCTTTTGTGCAGCATTAAAAATACGTTCTTGCCTCTCATTCACAGGTATCTTCATCATGCGCAGGGGAAATTCCAAATTCTGCTTCACCGTCATGTGGGGGTAAAGGGCATAATTCTGGAATACCATGGCAACATTACGCTGCTGAGGGGTTTTGTTGTTTACTACCTCACCACCAATAATCAACTTGCCTGCGCTAATCTCTTCTAAACCTGCTAGCATCCTCATCGCGGTGGATTTACCGCAACCAGAAGGACCGACAAATACGAGAAACTCCCCATCTTTGATTTCTAAGCACAGGTCTTTAATTGCGCTGTAACCATTGGGGTAAACCTTGAAGACATGAGCAAATTCTACAGATGCCATAGTGATAAGCGCCTAACGGCGAATTCTTGCATTCAAAAGTAATATCCGAAAAAGAAGCTATAAACTAGTCACTTCAAGGAATTCAGGAGTTCAGGAGTTATGAAGTAAAAAATCTCAATTCTCAAATCTCCAAAACTCCGATACCTCCTATTCCCTTAACCCTTATTCCCTGTAGCTGCAACACCTTGGACAAACCACTTCTGAAACATAATGAACACGACTAACACAGGTGCGACCATCATAACACCGAAGGCCATAATATCTCCCCATTGCAATGGTGGCAAGGCTTGGAAGGAAGCGATCGCAACTGGTAAGGGACGAACTGTTTCATCAATAGTGACCATCAATGGCCAGAGGAAGGCACCCCACTGACTCAAAAAGTTAAGAATGGCAACACTGGCGAATACCGGTTTGGATACGGGAACGATAATTTCCCAGAAGATGCGTATGGTGCTGGCGCCGTCTACCCGTGCCGCTTCTTCCAATTCTTTGGGGAGAGCAATAAAGAAGGTGTAGAACAGGTAGACCGAGAAAGCGTTGCCGATGAAAGGGAGGATTTGCACGATGTAGGTATTGCGCAAACCCAGCATGGTCATTTGGAAAAATAAGGGAACAGCGATCGCTTCAAAGGGAATAATCATCAAAGCAAGCACCATCAATAACAGCCAATCCCTACCCCGCCAGCGCAAACGAGCCAAGGCATAACCTGCTAAGGAATTGACTACTAACCCAGCAATGACGATTATAGCGGTGGTGAGGACGGAGTTAAAGAAAAATAGCCCAAAGTTGGTTCGTGCAAAGACATCCCGATAGTTTTGCCAACTAACCTCTGTAGGAAGAAAAGCTTTAATTGTCCCTGCTTCTGCCAACACTGAATTGTCGGGTTTGAAGCTGCCGACAATCATAAATGCAATTGGTGCGACAAACAGCAATGCCAAGATGGTGAGTAAGAGGTAGCTACCGAAAGTACTGAGTAACTTTCGGTACTTACTTTTGTTGGGCATCGTTTTCAGGTTAACTGGCAATTGGGGAATGCTAATTGGGACATGACGACTTGGTAATTGGGAATTGGCTATCGGGAATTGGGAATTGGTAATCGGGAATTGGGAATTGGTAATCGGGAATTGGGAATTGGTAATCGGGAATTGAGAGTTGGTGCTTTTCATCTTTCCTCAAGTGTACTTTGGTTAAGATTCGGATGATGCAACTTCAGCATCTGAATCGCAGCTGTAAAACAATCACATCAACAGCAGTATCTGTTAATGTCGTGATGGTTTTGATGGGCAATATACCATCTGTTCTGATATGCGATCGCCATTTCATAAGTTTTTAGACCTCAAATCTCACTCGAAAGCTTTTTCTTCCTTCAACAATAATCTTTGCAAAACAGTAATTGTTAGTACAATCAGGAAGAACACCACAGTCATCGCTGCGCCTTTGGCCATTTTTTGCTGTTCAAAAGCAACCTTTACTGCCTCATACATCACTGTAGTTGTAGCGTTATTAGGACCACCTTGGGTCATAATTTCTACTTGGTCAAATAAGCGGAAAGCTAAGATAGAAGTCACCAACATCACAAAGATGAGGGTATTACGCAGTTGGGGTAAGGTGACATGGAGAAATTGATTCCACTTATTGCCACCGTCAATGGCGGCAGCTTCATACAATACTGAAGGAATTGACTGTAACCCTGCCAAAATAATTACCATTTGGAATCCCATCCCCTGCCAGAGGGACAAGAGGATAATTGATGGTAAGGCTAGAATTGGGTCATGGAGAAAGTCTTTCGGTGTCCACAAACCTAAGGTAACATATTCTAGGAAGGTATTCATTAAACCATTGGCACTAGGAGCATAGATGAGAGTCCAAACCACTGCTACTAGAGACATGGGAAACACTACTGGCATGAAGAATAGTGTGCGAAACAAAGCCATGGCTTTGAGAGGACGGTTCAGTAGTAAAGCCAGTCCCAAAGCTAATGCCGTTTGCACTGGTACTATCACCAGGGCAAATATACCATTATTGAGTAAGGCGTGAAAAAAGGTAGCGTCACTAAAAATCTTTCTGTACTGCTCAAAACCTACCCACTTCATTGGCAAAGGTGAACCGAGTCGCAGATTAGTAAAGGAAAGTACCACCGCTAAGGCAAAAGGTAAAGCGACAAACAAGAACAGTCCTACCAGAGCCGGTGCTGCCATCGTCAATGCCGTAGATGTATCATCTTTGGATTGTTGTTTGGTCATTGGTCATTGGTTGTTGATTGTTGGTTGTTGGTTGCTGGTTATTGGTTATTGATTGTTGGTTGTTGGTCATTGGTTAAGGAAAATCTTGACATGGTAAATACCATCCATTAATGAGGACATTAATGGCGATGGCAAGATGGCCACAAAAGCCATTTGATAATACTTTCGAGGCAATAGAGGAATTGTTGTTTATCCTGAGTATTTTTCGGACAATTCGAGCTAAGGTTAACAACCAGAAGTTTTACCCATGACTAAGAATAGAGACTGTTAGCATTGCTGCCAATGCTTCCTCTTTCATGAACAAACTTTACAATCAGCTATCTCTTACGAGCAATATTTAAACCAATTAACAGTTCCATAGAACCAATTAAAGAGCCTAATTTAGTTGATCCCGGAAGGCCAGGGCTTGCCTAGACGTACTAGGAGATGAAAACTGGCACATATTCAATGCTTTTGAAACATTATTTATTATTATAGCAAACCCGTCGTTTAAACTAATTTTTTTCTGTAAATGTCTATTAAAAAATACTTTTGTTAACTTTTTTTAAGTACTACTAAGATAAATTTATATTAATTGGTTCTAATCTGTGGTCCAGAAACCGGATAAACGTGAAAAACACTGAGATGACAGTTGTTTTCCTCACGAGAAACCCGGTTTCTAAGAATACTGATTGACGACCGGCAGCCTCATTGTTGACAAGTTAATGTGCCTACAGAACGATAGCCTTCATTATCCTTAATGTCTTGGTCGATAGCAGCAGCAGCTTTATTTAAAGCTGTTGTCACATCTGTGCCGTGGCGAATGTCGGCAAAGGCTTGCTGAAAGATAGAGGTAATGACTGGATAAGCTGGGGTTTGGGGGCGTGGTACACTATTGCCCATCAATAACTGGGATGAAAATAAGTGCAATGGACCACCTTCGGCGTAAAGTGGAGACTGAGCGATCGCTGTTTTGGTAGCGGGTACGGCTCCGTTAGCATTAGTCATAGCCAGTACTTCATCAGTTTGCAAGAGAAATTCCAAGAACTGCATAGCTTCTTTGGGGTTGCGAGATTTGCTAGTAATTCCCCAATTCCAGGAACCTTGACCAGTTTTCGACCCTTCCCCGAAATCAGGTAAGGGCAATAAGACTAAATCATCTCCAATAGCTTGGAGATAATCTTGATAAGCCCAATGACCTACCCAGGAGAGAGCTACCCTTCCCTCAGTAAAGGCAGCATCATCAATATTGGGGTCTATATACCCTTGCTGCATCCAAGACTGTAACTCTTTCATGGCAGCAATTGCAGATGGCCCATTAATCACGCCTTCAGCTGATTGGTAGTCGTTGCGATTAATCAGATCATCTCCCGCTGACTGGATAATGGGAGAGAAGCCATAGGTAAACCATTCTTTTCGATAGTTAAGTTTCAAGTCGAGTACTTGACCATCCTGGTCTTTTTCGGCAAGGGAGGCTAGGACTTCCTGGAATTCTTCAGCCGTCCAGGCATCCTCATTAACCTCAGGAATACGAACTCCTGCTGCTTCCAACAGGCTGCGGTTACCATAAAGACCAAGTCCAGAGTCGAAAGTACCCAGGGAATAGAGGCAGTCTTGGTAAGTACCCTGACTAATGACCGAAGGTAGTAGATTCTCCCGGAGTTCCGGTGTGAGCAACTCATCTAGGGGAATGAGGTTTCCCTGCCAGACATAGTTGTAGACAAATGGGCCATCAAATTCCAGCACATCAGGCAAATCTCCAGAAATGGCTGCTGCTTGAACTTGGGAGTTATAGGAACCTTCTGAGAGGAATTTGAGCTCAACGGTCATTTCCTGTTGGGAAGCATTGAAACTTTGTATCTGTTGCTCAATGGTTTGGCGTTCTGCTTCAGGACCAGAGTGAGCCCAAACTTGGATAGTGTCAGAGGGAGGAGTCTTGGAACACCCACTCAAAAACAGAAATAATACTGTTAGTATGCTTAGCCAGCGCCATTTTTTCAGAATCATGATTTAGTTATTGGTCAAGTGTCAAGTGTCAAGTGTCATTAGTACCAAGGACTCTGTAACTAACAACAAAGTACTCAAAATCCCACAACTTGCATTACGTGGGATGAGCTTAATCACTGGGATCATCTGTAGATGCGAATGCTCGAAGAGGTTTTCACTCTCATCGTCCCTCTTCTTAGGATACCGCCTGTTCTGCTTTACCCTAGTAGCTCGGCACAGCTAATTTGTTGGTTTAGAAGGAGATGTAGGTTGGGTCGAGGTAACGAGACCCAACATTCAAGAGGTGATCTAGATCAATTAATACAAGTAACTCTAGTCACATTTACTTATGCATAATTATCACCCAGCCAAAGAAAAATCCTCACAGCCGCAGTAATACGTTAATCACTTTCCTCTCCAGGACAATCTGGAATGATAAGAATATCAAGTCCTAAAGGACAAGTTGTGGGAGGAAAAAGATGATGAATAAGCAAATTTTCACAGCAGCAGCATTCCTGATCTTGTGCATTACAGCAGCACCAGCACAAGCGGAAAATCCTGCCCACCTTCTCCAGTTGCTGGAGACGAATAGCTGTCCTGGATGTGACTTGAGCGGTAGTGATTTAAGCCAAGCTCAGTTAATGGGTGCTAACTTGGAGGGTGCTAACTTAGAGGGAGCCAACCTGTCTAAAGCTAATTTAGAGGGAGCACAGCTCAATGATGCTATCTTAGATAATGCCGACTTGGTACAAGCTAATCTCACAGAGGCTAATCTCACCAATGCTAGTCTTAATTTGGCCTACCTCGACGGTGCCGAGTTAAGCAATGTCGTCTTGTCAGACCAGAATTTGTTAGGAACCGATTTCATTAATTTACCAGAAGCCCCACTCTATTCTGATACGATCTCCTCAGAGGAGGTTACTACTCTGACCCGTTAGTCGGGAGTAGGGAGACAAGGGAAATAAGCTAAGACACATTTAAATTGGGTTGTCCCAATCTCGGCGTCTCCGCGTCTCCGCGTCAGCACTAACATTCCCCATTCTTCATTAAGAAGCGTTTGAGGATGCAGGGAGTAGGGAACAGGAGATCAATCCCACACCCGACGCAACTCCAACACAAAACCCGGTAATACTTCCTCACCGGATAACTCAGCGGGATTTTTTAACACTTCCACCGCTAATTGCGATCGATACACTTCTACCCTTCGATTTTTTGGCTCAATTAACCAACCAAGTTTTGCGCCATTATCAATATATTCTCTCATTTTATCTTGTAGCGACTTGAGAGTATCTGAACTAGAGCGCAATTCAACCACAAAATCAGGGCAGATATTAGCAAACGTTCCTTTTTGTTCTGGAGTCAGTGCATCCCAACGTTCTTGACTCACCCAACAAGCATCAGGAGAAAGAGTTGCACCATTGGGCAAAATGAAAGCAGTCGAGGAGTCAAATGTTTTTCCCGGTTCGCCACAATTGCGCCACCAGATATATAACTCCCCAGAAATACTGCTATTGCGTTCTCCTGTTTCCCAACCTGTTGGTGGATTCACAATTAATTCTCCTTGTGCGGTTCTTTCTAGTCGCAACTCTCGATTGCTAAGTGCGAGGGTAGTAAACTGTTTTTGGGTGACATATAGCCTAATAGTTTCAGGTAAATTAAGCAATAGGGTTTTGGTTTCCGGTTTCGAGGGTGTTTTTACCATTTTTACCTCTTACAGCAGTTTGCTCTGCTATGCGGTACATTGTTGATCCCCCTCCCGTCCCCCTTTGAATCCCCCTCCCGTCCCCCTTTGAAAGGGGGAAGCCAGAAGATGCTACGCTTTTGCTTA
>JAAHGR010000919.1 GCA_010672425.1 Symploca sp. SIO2E6 | reverse complement strand
CAGTAAAGTACTAATCATGGCAACATTTTCCTCCTAAAAACCAATAAAAATCCAAATTTTGTTAACCTTATCCCCAGTAGTCTTTTCCTACTTTGTACTAATAACAAACAACAAACAACTAATAACTAACAACAAACAACAAACAACAAACCTAAGGCGTTTCCTCAAATCGAGTATTAAAACTACCGTATTTGAACCAATATTGTTTCAAGTCGTGGTGGGGAGTATGCAAACTTGCTCTAGCTTGATAGAGCATAATTTTGCGGTGAGTTCCCATCCAAACTCGCTTGGTAGGTTCGACGGAAATTAAAGTTCCTCCTAAACTTGTTACACATTGTTCAAATCGCTCAACAGCTGAATAATCTAAGGTTTCAAACAGAAAAAAGTTTCCTGAACAAATCAGGTGACGGCTGCGAATCCAAGCTTGCATTTTTTTACGAGCAACTGGAGGTAGCATTGTTCCTGTGACCTTTAATTTTCATTACAGCCAAGAGAGCGTTAGAAATTAGTAAGTTATAATACCTAATTTCTTATTTTGGGACTTCCGAAGCATAGCTTTGGCGCTTTTCAAATCTTAAATGACCGGCTTTTGAACCCCACACCTGCTCATGGCTAGTGAGATCCATCCCCTTGTCTAAACTGACAAAAGTTGTTTCTGTTAGTTCCACGTCGCTAACTAGATAGGTTTGTTTCCCATCTTTTTCAATGAAGCAACAATTCCCTTCAACCCTCCCCCGAAATAGATTCCCCTCCCGCTTAAAAATCATCGAACAGTTATAGCGGCGTTCCAAACACTCTGGAGTAATCGTTTTTAAGATGTTTAGATCTCGTCCAGATCCGGCATAGAGAATTGGGTCTTTTAGTCCGTAATTTTCCACATAAATTTGCTCTCCTTGGTCGATAAAGCGATGAACTCCTTGGCGGTAAGGCGCCCAGAGGTCATAATCCTGCGCTTGCTCGGAATAAAAGCCAATTCCCGAAAAAAAATCCCAAGGTAAAGGACGAAAAAAAACGCGGATGTGGGCGTAATTTATGGAATCTGCCAACGCTTGTTTTTGATTACTAAAATCCCCTGCTATCCAGTGAGCGAGGGTCAGCATTAAATCTTCTTCCATTAATCTTAAAAATCCTGTTAATCTTTCAATCCTGAGCAAGAGCGAGTTTCTTTTCTGAAGAAAAAGAAGCAGTAAGTGTCCCAGTACCCCCACTAGTTTTAATTAAGGAAACTCGCAGGCGGAAGTTGGGGTTAACGAACCAAATTTTCTCTTCAGCTGCCGCACTTTCATAGGTAGTTAAGAGGACAAACGTACCATCTTCAGTAAAGTGATAATTGCCAATAGCAGGGATGGTTTCTGCATAGCCTTCACCTCGCAGCAACCTTCCGGCTTGAGGATTATCTGGGTCAGGAATCGGCACTAAAATTGTCGTTCCCTTAAAGGTGGTTTTTTCTTCATCCTCATCAGCATCCCAATCGGTCTCTCCTTCCCAACTCATACGAAAGGGGCGGCTGACCATTTGCGGGTCAATTTCATGGGATTTACACAAGTCGAGTACTTCCGCATCATCTTTAGCTAGAGGAACAATGTCAATAGTTGAAGTAACTTGTTCAAAGTGACTGAAAGTTAGATGGTGGGCACTACGTTGAGAGCGCCATTGCCCTAGAGAATCCTCGACAAATTTGGTAATATCCACGACAAATAGAGTTGAAAAGAGGGTATTAGGATTGAAGGTGGGAAGAACCCACCCCTAGCCCCTCCAAGGAGGGGGACCGGAGGCGGAACCCACCCCTAACCTCTCCAAGGAGGGGGACCGGAGGCAGTCTCAATGAAACCATTTAACCACTATGCATGAAAGTAGACTCTTCCCTGTTGCCTACTCCCTGCTCCGAAGCTCCCTACTTAAAAATTTTAGACTAACTCAGTGATACTGAGAATCTTGCCCCCAGTTTTTTGAATGTTCTGAATTTTCTTGGACAGTTGAGTGTAGCCGACCTCATAAGTCGCATTGCTCTGTTTGACAACAGGGGTTACTCCTGCTTTAGCTACAGTAATGGAGTATCGCTTATTAGTTGAGCCAGAAGCACCACCACGAGAACTAGCAACCTTGACTTTCTGGGGCAGGTTGGCAGCTACTGTAGAAGTAGATTGGGCTTGTTTGCTGCTGACATCACTAGTAGCACCGCCGCCGAGCAAGGAAACTGTTTGGTTGTAGACATTGTTCTTGATGCCTGTTTGGCTGCTGATACAGCGGGGATAGGGAACAACATTTTCACCAAAATTCAGGATGTACTCTTCACTATCAATGTAAGAATCGATTTCTGCAGCGCAGCCTTTTTCGATGTAAATTTGCACCTGCTGGGAAATTTCTGCCTGATCTAAGGGCGCACGACCAAGTAAGTGCTTGCAGTTTAACTCGATATAGCGATAGGGGGGATTTCCTTCAAAAAAGAGGGACTTATACAAGTCAGATTGAGCTACCATCCGGACAAAACCCCGAACTGTAATATCGCCATTACGAAGCATGGATTCTGCACTATCTAGACGCTGATAGGAGAGTATATGGGCATTACCCAAAACCTGCTTGTAAACAGCGCGAATGACTAGCTGTAACTCGTCTTCCGTTGCACCGGGTCGTAATTCTACGGGATCACTGACGAATGCTGCTACTAAAGTTGCCATTTGATTTTTCCTTAATTAATAAAGTTTGTTTTTTGAATGTATTTGCTCAAAGATGCTACAGGGAAATAATTCCCCAAGCCGCTAGAGCAAGTGCTCCTGTACCAATCGCTAGCACTCCAGCACCAGCAATTACCATTGCTGGTGA
>JAAHGR010000918.1 GCA_010672425.1 Symploca sp. SIO2E6 | reverse complement strand
TGCTTCACCGCTTGCTCATATCTTTTTCTTGACGAGTTAGGTATTGTGCAATAACTTTCAAACTATTAAATTTTCTAGGTTCGTGACCCGCTTTCGCTTGCGCTGTTTTCGAGCCTTTATCAATATACAAAGAAAAAAATGGAATGTCAACCCCTTTTGCAAATTTTTTTTTTTCAACTGGGGTATTTTTACCGAAAATTAGGTTCATATCCCTGATGGGTTAAGGATTTGGGGTTAGTTGTTAGCTAAACTGGTAAGCTGATGTCCTTGTTACCGTGAGCTCTTAATTTATGAATTCCAGCCTGGAACAACTGAAAACTCGCTTTACTCAAGCATTGGTCACTGCCTTCGGTTCCGATTTTACTGAAACTGACCCGATGGTGGTACCAGCCAGTAATCCTAAGTTTGGTGACTATCAGTCGAACGTCTCTTTATCTCTGGCTAAGCAGTTGGGACAAAAGCCACGGCTGATTGCTGAGCAAATAGTCAAGCATCTAGAGGTAACGGATATTTGTCAAACACCAACGATCGCTGGTCCAGGTTTCATCAATCTCACCCTGGAACCAGCATATTTGACACAGCAGCTGAATACTATTCAGATAGACCCGAGATTGGGAGTGGAACGGACAAAGCAGCCGCAACGGGTAATTGTCGATTTTTCTAGCCCTAATATTGCTAAGGAGATGCATGTGGGTCATCTGCGCTCGACAATTATTGGGGACTCCATTGCTCGTATCTTAGAATTTCAGGGTCATGATGTCTTGCGGCTGAATCATGTGGGGGATTGGGGCACTCAGTTTGGGATGCTAATTACTTACTTGCGAGAGGCTTACCCAGATGCCCTGACAACTGCTGGGGCCCTGGAGTTGGGAGATTTAGTGGCGTTTTATCGGCAGGCGAAACAACGTTTTGATCATGATGAAGCATTTCGCGGAGCATCTAGAAAGGAAGTAGTGCAATTGCAGGCGGGTGCAGAAGATAGCCGTCGTGCTTGGCAGTTGTTGTGTGAACAATCTCGACGGGAGTTTCAGGTAATCTATAATTTGCTTGATATTCAGGTAACAGAACGAGGGGAGTCTTTTTATAACCCCTTGCTACCAGCAGTGGTTCAAGATCTGGAAAGGTTGGACTTGCTGGAGGAAGACAATGGTGCTAATTGTGTTTTCCTGGAGGGATTTACCAATAAACAAGGTCAGCCTTTGCCGTTGATTGTGCAAAAGTCTGATGGTGGCTACAACTACGCCACAACTGATTTGGCCGCATTACGCTATCGGATTCAGCAAGACGGAGCAAATCGGATTATCTATGTTACGGATGGGGGACAGGCAAATCACTTTGCTCAGGTGTTTCAGGTGGCGCAAAGAGCCGGTTGGTTGACGGAGGAAGTAGAAGTGGTACATGTGCCTTTTGGTCTAGTGCAGGGAGAAGATGGTAAGAAGCTGAAAACTCGTTCTGGGGAAACCGTGAGGTTGCGGGATTTATTGGATGAAGCGATCGCAAGGTCTCAGGCTGACATGGCAACCAGACTTAAGGAGGAAGATCGCGAGGAAACGGCAGAATTCATTGCTCATGTGGCTCAAGTGGTTGGTTTGAGTGCGGTTAAGTATGCCGACTTGAGCCAAAACCGCACAAGCAACTATATTTTTAGCTATGACAAAATGTTAACTCTCCAAGGTAATACAGCACCTTACATGCTATATGCCTATGCCCGCATTCAGAGCATTAGCCGTAAAGGTAATATTGATTTTGAGCAGCTAGGAGCAGATGCCAAAATTCTGTTGCAAGAAGAGACAGAATTGGTTTTAGGCAAGCATTTATTGCAGCTTGGTGAGGTACTCCGTGACTTGGAGCAAGATTTGTTGCCTAATCGTCTTTGTCAGTATTTGTATGAACTAAGTCAGAAGTTTAATAGATTCTATGATCAGTGTCCGGTACTGAAAACAGAGGAACCCCAGCGGACATCTCGGTTGGGATTGTGCGATTTAACTGCTCGGACTCTGAAGTTGGGATTATCTTTGTTAGGTATTCAGGTACTGGAGAGAATGTAAAAAGGCAGAGGGCAGAGGGTAGAAGGCAGTCCCGATGAAAAATTTTCACCACCATGTATGAAAGTAGCCTCTTCCCTGCTCCCTATTTTCAGATCATACCAAATCCGGTATCGATATACCCGCTATAAGCTGGTGAGTAAATAGAATGTAATGAACCACAAAGGCACAAAGGACACAAAGGAAGAAAAAGTGCTTATGAATCCTCTACTGATAGAAAAACTTAATACTCATCCTGAGTTATTGTCGGAACAAACCGCTCAACATTACACAATCACGAGCGTAACTTGGAGAGCCTACGAAGCACTGCTATCGGATTTGGGTGATGATTTTCTGGGATTGCGGGTTCACTATCTAGAGGGAATATTAGAAATTACTATGCCTAGTCGTCAACATGAAGTCCTCAAAGAAAATATTGGCAGGTTACTTGGCGTTTATTTTGAAGAAACTCGCACCCGTTTTTACGGACTAGGTTCCACTACCTGTAAAATTGCAGCGAAACGACGTGGCGCAGAATCCGATGTGTCCTTTTGTATCAATACTGATAAAGATTTCCCTGATATCGCCATCGAAGTAGTACAAACTAGCGGCGGGGTAAATAAATTGGCAATCTATCAAGGCTTGAATATAGCGGAGGTATGGTTCTGGCAAGATAATCAGTTCACGGTGTATCACCTCAAGGATGATCAGTATGAAAAATGTGATCGCAGCCAATTTCTTCCCGGCTTAGATTGAAACTCCTCGCCAACTATGTCCAACATCCTGAACCTCTCGATACC
>JAAHGR010000917.1 GCA_010672425.1 Symploca sp. SIO2E6 | reverse complement strand
TCGATTATTTTCATCGTATGCTCTACGGTGTGTCTAATTTAATCACCGAATATCTCGACAAAGGACAAGAGTACGGCGAAATTAGGAAAGTCTACTCGGTGAATATCGTCTACTTTAACCTCGGTAAGGGAAACGACTATATTTATCGTCTCAACTCAGATTTCATTGGGATGAATACGGGAGATATCCTAGAATTGACCAAGGCTCAGGAAAAGAAGTTTAACATAAAAAAAGTAGCAGATATCTTCCCAGAATACTACCTACTGAAAGTGAGGAATTTTCAAGGAGCAGCCGAAACAACCTTACAGGAATGGATCTATTTTTTGAGAAATAGCGAGATCAAAGATGAATTTGCGGCCAAAGGAATGGTAGAAGCCAAGGAAGCCTTGCGAGTAAATAATCTGTCAGAGACAGAAAGAGCGGCATATGACAGTTATATGGATAACAAGAGTTACGAAGCAAGTATCTTGAGTACTCAAGAGTTTGAGGCGCAATGGCAAATCGAACAGATTGAGGAAGCCCAAATTAGAGGTATCCAACAAGGTAGCCAACAAAGAACAATAGAGATCGCACGTTCGTGTAAACAACAAGGTTTAGATATAGAGACGATTATGGCTATCACCCAACTGTCTCGGGAAGATATCGAAGCTTTGTGAGTTTATAGTGCGATCGCAAACGATGTAATATCAAGGAAAGGATAATCACTTACAATAAAAACTTCTCCGCGTCCCCGCGTCCCCGCGTCCCCGCGTCCCCGCGTCCCCGCGTCCCCGCGTCCCCGCGTCCCCGCGTCAGCCTTAACAATAAGTATTCAACCGGACATGATATAACAAGTTTTTTCAGGCGCGAATGACAGTGATCGCTTTTCCTGTTGCTGTTACTGCTTCCTCTGTTGTGGTGCGTTCTGCAATTGGTGGTAAATTAGGACGGCGATCGAATATTACTAACCAACCCTCGTTTAGCCCCAATCCCGTTAGATAAGTTTCAATCTGCGCTAACCCCTGCTTCAGGGGATCTGGTTTCCCGGCTCGCCAGACCTTCAGTTCCATTCCCATGGTCACCTTACCATAACGCAGACACAGATCCATACGATTAGTGCCGATCGCATATTCTCTTTCGATGGTACCACCACCATTAACCACCCGATGGAGGAAGGCCATCAGTACTATGTGAGGAGCAATCTCGTGGTAAGGTGCGCTTTTGAGCAGAGGTTCCCCATGCTGTCGCCAGAAACTCAAAAATGACTCTAATAAATCTTGGGGATTGAGTTCACCTTTGGGAGTCAGCCACTGTGGGGTAATCGAAGGTAGAGAAGCAGTTGTTGTATAAGCTAAGACTCTGGGAATAATTTCCTGATAGATGGGGTTAGCTACTTGTAATCCTCCACTATTTTTGAGACGACATAACCCCAAATCTAATAAAAACTCTACATCATCTCTGGGCAAATCCCCCAACTCCTGACCCGATAACATCGGTTCCAAAATTGCCTGAACTCTGGGTTCTCTCAATAAACTGACTAAGCTATCTAGGTGAGTTTCTTGTCGTTGAATGAGGATTTCCTTAGCAGTGGCAAAATGTTCCACCGTAATCGGAACTTCAGGTTCCCAGGCAATTTCTTCCACCACAACTTTAGCCAAAGCATTAACTAACCAAGGTTGTCCTTGGGTGAGATAGTAGGTATAGTCCATCGCTTCCGGGGTAAAAAGCTGTCCGGTAGCAGTAGTATGTTGCCCATAGAGAGTTGCCACCTCTTGGAGAGTGAAATTGGCTATAGTCAAGGAACGAAGCTTGATATTAAAAGGACTCGCAGTGTGGAGACGTTGGCTACCTCCAGAAGCAACTTTGTAATCCCGCACATCCCGCACCCCCACCAAGGCTAGGGAGTGGGGAAAGTTACGGGGACGGTAAGGATAACCTGCTCGCAGTTGGCGAAGCACTGTAATTAATGTCTGGTCTGCCAAAGCATCTATTTCGTCAATGAAAATAACTAAGGGACGAGGAGATGTTTGTGCCCAAGCTCGCAAGGCATTGTTAAGTTGAGGTTCGCTACCCAGTCGCTCACCAATTTCCGACAGTTTCGGAGGTTGAAGTTCAGGAGGCAGGTTCCACTGGAGCAAATCCCACCAATCATTAAGAATTGCCTTTTGTGCTTTGTCTGGATCATGGGGAAAAGCGGCTCCTACTTCTACAGAGAGCATTACTGCTGTGTATTTACCCCCCTCGGTTAGTTGTTGAGCCAAAGCCATCATCGCCGTGGTTTTGCCTGTTTGACGAGGTGCATGAATGACAAAGTAACCCCTTTGTTCGATCAATCTTGCTAGTTGAGGCAAGCGAGCGATGGGGGATAGCATGTAGTGAATATCAGCTTGGCAAGGACCAGCAGTGTTAAACCAGGGCATTTTTTATGAGTAATAAGTATCTTTAGGGACTTGCGCCCCAAAAAGAAGAAGAAAAACAAGTCAGCTTCCCTTAGAGCCTTGGAGCCTTGGAGCCTCGGAGCCTCGGAGCCTTCTTTCTCAAGAGTAATTATCTCTCGTGTCTGTTAAAGAAGGTAATCGGCTTCGCTGCTGCTGTAGGCGATCGCTTTCTTCTAGAGTAGTCATTGTGGGGAATGGTTTATATGCGCACACCTACTCTATTGTTCATAATAGTAGCAAAAAGTAATCACAATTGCAACCAATACATATCTGGAGATACAGGGGGTGCAATCGTTATACCGCCTTGAAATTAATTTCAAGGCTCATAGCTCAAGTCCGTTAAAACGGACTAAAAATAGATAATTATGTCCTAATAATCTTGTTGAGTTGCGCACAAATTTTCACCGAGG
>JAAHGR010000916.1 GCA_010672425.1 Symploca sp. SIO2E6 | reverse complement strand
CTTTTGTGCTAAATGTGCTGCCACGATTTTTTCTCGCAGATCGACTGAATATGCTTTCATTCGTTATATCGCCCTTATCCAACACTAAAATCAAGTGTACCGCATAACAGCGGGAACCGCTGTATTTTGGCTTCCCCCTAAACCAAGGATACTGGCAGGTTGTCCTTTTAAGGTTTCTAAATCCATGTTTTGTTAGGTGTTAGGGAATTTTCCACTTGCGGTGCAAGGTTTTTGAACTAAAAGATACAATCTCCTTTAAATGATAAGATTGCGCTTCCCCTTTCATTCCTCTTCAAGGGTATCCTGAATAAGTAATTTTAGATAATCATCCGGTGGACGCTTTTCATACTGATCATGATTAAAGATGAATAACAGATGCACCTTATATTCATTCCGATTAACAAGGTACATAATTCTAACCTGACCACTTTCACCTTTCCCGATTTTAAATCGTATTTTTCTAAATTCAAGAGAACTGGGTAGTTTGAGTTTCTTGGGTAAAGGTTCAGGTTCAGAACTGACAGAAGATTTGAGAAAAAAAGGGTCTTCTACAATCTCCTTAAGGATTTC
Organism: Symploca sp. SIO2E6; assembly: GCA_010672425.1. Taxonomy (GTDB): domain Bacteria; phylum Cyanobacteriota; class Cyanobacteriia; order Cyanobacteriales; family Coleofasciculaceae; genus Caldora. The sequence continues at coordinate 2,260 of JAAHGR010000916.1, read as the reverse complement.
CTTGACTTTTTTCTGTAGAGCCTTCTTCTCTGACAGGTTTTTCTTGAAGCGTTGGCTTTTAGATAGCTTATCTAAACTCGCTTGAAAACTCGGCGCGTACTTAAGCGAAAATTGCATCTACCCACTCATCAATATCTTCAACAGCCAAATCCTTAGAAGCTTTCCCAGATAGAGCATCCGTCAAAACTACTTCAATCATCTTTTGGTATTCAGGGTGCGATCGCTCGATATCATCTAACATTTGCTCACCAAAATCTTTCAGATCATTGAGCAATAGTGGATTTTGCGACGGAGCATCAGCAGGTAAATCACCCCTAGCATTTTGCCACGGGAATTCTTGGTGAGTCATATCACTTAACTTGTAAGCATGATGTTCCCCTAGAAAACACCAAACCTCACCCATTAGATCAGTGATGTTCTTCGGAAACTCCGGTAAATCATCAATCGAAGGAATAGGTAATTGCTGATTTTTAAATTCTTTATACTCTGTGTAAACTGGAGGACAAACCGGTCCGTGTACCCAAGCTTGAATTTCATCCTCAAAAAGAGGTTCTTCATAGAGAGCCAGGTAAAGGCACTGCAAATAGTACAGTAACTTGTTCACCTTCATATTGGTCATATCCCTAGAAAGACCATCCTGAGATGCTTGGACGATAAATAACTTGGCAATGTCTAAACACTCCATCAAACTATCCTCCAAAACACACTACTTTTAGTATATCTCTTCCTGTATGCGATGGGGTTCAAACCCCTGTCTAACAAAGCAAATGCAACTAACTTTCCCAAAGCTTGTTGAAACTGATCTTAATTGTAAGCTTCTATCTTCGTGTCCTTTGTGCCTTTGTGGTTCCTCTTCTTAATGTTCCCAAAAATAATCTGCTATTCCCTCCCCTACATCAGACAACTCATCAGCCACACTCCTAAACAAAACTGAACGTTGCACAAACTCCTCATCCTCAATCCTTCTGCTTACCCGGCTAGGTATACCATAACCGTAAACAATGTGACCCCTACCAGCAATTACTACTACTTGGTAACCTGAATTATCCTGGTAAAATTGGGCAATCTTCTGAGCCATAGTTTCATCCCACAACACCTGGGCAGTGAAAAATCGCTCAAAACCATCACTGTTACCGTGTCCTGCATGAGCATGAGCTTGATATACTTCCTGAACCATCTTACGATAGCCGACATTATCCGTGTGAATTTCCGACAAAGGTGGAATATATTGTTGCTCAGCAGTAGTAAGACTGGCTAAACCTTGACGAGCCACTTTGCGAGTTATCTCAGAGGGAGTATTCAAAGCTAAAACTGGTAATTTATTAGCTTTGGCAAAACGGAGGAGGGGAGCATAGTATTCCCAAGGAAAACCCCAGCGCTGCTCATACTCAGTTTGCTCAATTAACTCAGCTTCAGTAATTTCCCCTGCTAGATACTGATCGATTTTCTCCTGAAAAGGTCTCTGAAACATCTCCATCCCCAGGGCAATCTTTTGGTTGTCCTGGTAGAGTGCTTGCAAAATTTCCAGTTGAGCTTCATGATCTAGCTCACTGTCATGAGTTTCCCCCAAATACACCACATCTGCCTTAGCTAGTTCCTCCAATATTCCTTGTTGGTTCAGCTGTTGCTGTTCCTGCTGCGGAACAGTCGGATTAGTTTGAGCACAAGCAGGGAAAGAGCACAAACAGAAAACACCTAAAGACAAAGCACAGAATTTGGTAATTGTTGTTGGTTGTTTGTTGTTTGTCATTTGTTGTTGGTTGTTTGTTGTTGGTTGTTTGTTGTTTGTTGTTGGTTGTTTGTTGTTTGTTGTTGGTTGTTTGTTGTTGGTTGTTTGTTGTTGGTTGTTGGTTGTTTGTTGTTGGTTGTTTGTTGTTGGTTGTTTGTTGTTTGTTGTTGGTTGTTTGTTGTTTGTTGTTGGTTGTTGGTTGTTTGTTGTTGGTTGTTTGTTGTTGGTTGTTGGTTGTTTGTTGTTGGTTGTTTGTTGTTGGTTGTTTGTTGTTGGTTGTTTGTTGTTGGTTGTTTTGGAATTTCTTCCTTGTCTTCCTTGTCTTCCTTGTCTTCCTTGTCTCCTCCATCTCCCCATCTCCCCATCTCCCCATTTCCCCATCCCCCCATCCCCCCATCCCCCCATCCCCGCGTCCCCGCGTCCCCGCGTCTTCTTCTACTAACTCAATTTCACTAGTACTAAATCGTCTTCTTCTTTAACTTCGTAAGTTGACAAGTCTTCAGTGGCAGGTCCTTCGAGTAATCCACCAAC
>JAAHGR010000915.1 GCA_010672425.1 Symploca sp. SIO2E6 | reverse complement strand
TCTGGACTTTAGCTAATGAACGACCTGCAGTTACTGTTCAAGGAGCCTCAAACGTTTTATATATCTATACTTGGGCTAGCTATACGGATCGGGACTTGCTCAAGCGCTTTACCCAAGAAACCGGTATTAAGGCTGTGGCAGATGTCTTTGATTCCAACGAAGCAATGCTGGCTCGATTCCAGGCTGGGGGAGGTGGCGCTTACAGCATTATCTATCCGTCTGACTATATGGTAGAGAAGATGATAAGTTTAAATTTGTTAAGGGAACTTGACTTCTCACGGATTACTGGCATCGAACGGATATTTTCTAAATTCCTCAATCTTGAATATGACCCCAAAAACCTGCACAGTGTTCCCGTGAGCTGGGGAACCACTGGCTTGATTTACAATAAGAAGAAATTACTCGCACTTCCCCAGGATTGGAACTATCTTTGGGAGCATCAACAGCAATTATCCAAACGAATGACCTTGCTCAATGATCTTCGGGAAGTCATGGGAGCAACCTTGAGAATGTTGGGGTACTCCTACAATTCAACCAATCCCCAGGAAATTCAACAGGCTTATGACAAACTAATGGAGTTAAAGCCCAACATTGCCTCATTTACTTCCGATGCTTGGCGATCGCAAATTTTGAGTGGAGACTTATTAGTGGCCATGTGTTATTCTGACGGTGCTAATGAAGTAATGCAAGAAAATCCAGATTTGGAGTATGTGCTACCTCAAAGTGGTTCTTCTCTGTGGATGGACAATCTAGTCATTCCCAAAAATGCTCCCAATCTCGAAGGTGCTTATGCTTGGATTAATTTCATGCTCCAGCCAGATGTTGCAGCTCAAATTTGTCAGCGTTTGAGCTTCGCAACACCGAACCAAGAAGCATTCAATAGTTTACCTCCCGAAGTCCGAGACAATCAGAGCCTGTTTCCACCAAATCCAGCCATCAGCCACTGTGAGAGTATTGCCCCAGTTGAAGAAGTGAGTGAAGTTTATGACCGCTACTGGACTAAACTAACCAGCAGCTAGTGTTTTGAAGGCAGAAGGCAGGAGGCAGGAGGCTGCAAGGCTGCAAGGCAGGAGGCAGGAGGCAGGAGGCAGGAGGCAGGAGGCTGCAAGGCAGAAAACTTCTCTTCATTCCCAATTCCCAATTCCCAATTTCCAATTTCCAATTTCCAATTCCCAATTCCCAATTCCCAATTCCCAATTCCCAATTCCCAATTCCCAATTCCCAATTCCCAATTCCCAATTCTCAATTCCCAATTCCCAATTCCCAATTCCCAATTCCCAATTTCCAATTTCCAATTCCCCATTCCCAATTCCCAATTCCCAATTCCCAATTTCCAATTCCCAATTCCCAATTCCCAATTCCCAATTCCCAATTCCTAATTCCCAATTTCCAATTCCCAATTCCCAATTTCCAATTCCCAATTTCCAATTCCCAATTCCCAATTCCCAATTGTGTCTAATAAAATCACCCCTCTCTCTTCCCATAATTCCCCTACAACTGATGGTACTGAAGAACCATCAATCCTCAAGGAACGGAAACGTTTACGATGGCAGTGGTTAGAACCATTGATCTTGCTTGGTCCAGCTGGTATTTGGTTAGTTTTGTTGCTGGTGCTGCCGACACTGGTGATTTTTGAACTGAGTTTAGTGCCTAATATCAGACCTGGGGATGTGGTCAATCCTTCTGGTTTTGACAACTATTTTCGGATCTTTTTTGATGACCCAGTTAATTTTGACTTTAAATTATTAGGACAATCGCTTCCCCTAGACCTTAAACTACCACTGAATCTGCTAGTAATGGGGCGATCGCTTTTTTTTGCTGGTGGTAGCACCATCATCTGCTTGTTGTTAGGATTTCCTGTGGCTTACTGGATTGCCCAGATTGTACCCAAGGCGTGGCGCAATTTACTGTTATTGGGATTTATCCTACCATTGTGGACTTCCTCCCTACTGCGTTCTTATGCCTGGATTACCATTTTACGCCCGACTGGTGTCCTCAATTCCGTCTTGACCTTTTTCCGTTTACCTAGCCTAGAATTGCTCAATAGTAGTTCTGCGGTCTTAATTGGCATGGCCTACAGTTTCCTACCTTATATGGTTTTGGTCCTCTATGCTTCCTTAGAAAAGTTAGACAGACGCCTATTGGAGGCTTCTGCTGATTTGGGAGCCAATCCTGTGCAAACTTTCTGGAAGGTGACAGTCCCCCAATCCTTGCCAGGAATTGCCGCTGGTTCTTTGTTAGTCTTTATCAGTGGTTTGGGAGATTTCGTTAATCCAGAATTACTGGGGGGAGCCTCAAATATGACTGCGGCAAGGTTAATTTATCAGCAGTTTTTGGGAGCAACTCAGAACTGGGGTTTTGGTTCAGCTTTGAGTATGGTATTAATTACTGCAGTTAGTCTAGCGATCGCTCTTTGGCTCAAGTACGGTGATACCTCTGTACAACGTTAAGGCTTTTAAGCAGTCGCACAAAGTTTATCGAATGTGCATTGGATGTGCTGGCATTACAGCATTATTTAAATGAAGTAATAGAACAGCGTCGGCGGGACTGCTTTGTTGTCACCAAAGTGAAATATCAAGGAAAGGATAATCACTTATAATTCCCGAATACCTTGCAACCTTTTTTCTTCCCTTGGAGCCTCCAGTTCCCCTCCTTGGAGGGGTTAGGGGTGGGTTGGAGCCCTGGAGCCTTTTTACAACCAAAGTGTAAGTATCCAACCGAACTTGATATAAGGCATTACCTCCAACCGAAAGTTTTACCTCTGACCATTCGTCTGTCCTCCTACAATTACTGGATTTTCAACTGCTGCTCGGTACTCTGCAACTTCGTCAG
>JAAHGR010000914.1 GCA_010672425.1 Symploca sp. SIO2E6 | reverse complement strand
TTGGAGCCTTGGAGCCTTGGAGCCTCGGAGCCTTAGGCTTGTGTTGATTCAATTCTTTAATCCAAAATCTAAATAAATCTAAAATCTAAAATCTAAAATCTAAAATAGTTTCTCAAGAGTAATGAGTTTATTATGATTTATCATTTTCGCGATCGCGCACAAGATTCAAAGTCGATAGCTGATATATCGATGAAAATAATTGAGCATTCACCACCTACAACTATCTTGCTATAATGAGATAATCACTTAAAGCCAAGGAGAAGACAACATGACCTTTGAAGAAATGCAAAAAATCATAGAAAGAATGTTGTCTGTTCAGCGAGAACTTCAAGAAAGCCAACTTGAACTCAAGGAAAGACAACTCAAATTTGAGGAAAGCCAAGAAAACCAAAAATTTGTCCTAGATGAATTGATTCACAAGTATGGGGATTTAGCCGAACATTCCATACGACAACGAGAAATTCTCGATCGCTTGATTGGTTATAGTTTAACCAATGAGTCGGATCATCTTAATTTAGAGGAAAAGCTACAAGCATTAGATGCTAGAATAAAACGTTTTGAGAATCAAACTTGAAGTATAATCTATTGTGGAACAGGCTTGGGTGTCTGTATGCAAAATTTGTCGGAGATGAGGTTATTGGTTATTCGCGATCACAAATAAGATTCAAAGCCGATAGCTGATTTGTGGTATCCTTTTAGAACTTCCGTCTTTTTAAAGCGGGGAGAACTCAAGTAAACTATCACTATGCCGCCGTCAGAACTTATTGAAGCCCTTAATCAGTTAGAGCTTGCCCTTGGAATTAATGCTCCTATTGGTGCCACCGAATTGCCACCAGAACTACGCTATTTCAGGGTAATTGCAGAGGTGCGGAAGCGGCTGTGTCCTCAACTTACGCTTATCACTGACTTGTCCAAAACCTCGCAGGGTGAGATAGTTACAGTTCTAACAGATACTCTGATCGCATTGATCGGAAATTTTCCAGTGCCGATTGCGACATTAGCTAAGCATCTTGCAGCAATGGGTATTGAAGAATTTTGCAAGGATCAAAGTAAACTACTCAAACAATAGTCTGTTAATGAATGAGCTTGAGTTGCGCGAAATTCTCTCAATCTTGGAAGAAGTGCAAATCGCATCTGAATGTGAGGGTTTGCATGGGGATCAGGTAACCAGCTTGAAACGCTATTCGAGAAGCATCAAGTTTCACACTGCTTTGCACGAATCGAACATGTCAGATGCTGACTTGGCCTGCCTTACTGAATCGGAAGAGCAAGCCTTGTTGGGTAGTGAGGCACTTGCAGAAATTGATATTAGCAGGCTACGTGAAAAGCTTGCAAAAGCACCTGTAAGGTTTACCCATGCAGAACCGCCCAGTACAACTGCGACATTAGCATTTTCTTTTGCTCGAGTCTGGCGCTTCGTACAACGCGAGATTCCCAATACACAGTTTATTCTTGCGACAGATACACGATATCGTCCTCACGCTTCGGTACAGGAATGGTTGCCGGACTGCTATCTAATCCTAATGGGGCGGTATTTTATTTACGATGTCATCGTCCTAGCAAATATTTTGGCCAAGTACATTAGTGACGTAATAGTTGATCTAGGCAACCAGCCATGGCTTAGTGAGTACTTTGGCTCTTCTTTTACGGCAGCAATGGAACGGTGTGAGCTGCGCTATCAATTTGCGTACAAACTTTGTAGCTGTGCAGAGGGTGAGCGTTATAGGTTTGCAGTTCAGATGCCAAGTGATCCGATGATCGATCAGATTGCCAATGAGATTGCTACAGGTGCCCTCGACTTCCTAGTTGGGCATGAGCTTGCACATGTGGTTTCTGGTCATCTCTGCCAGTCAACTACGATACCTGATGCTTTTCCGAGTTGGCTTAATCAAGCTTGCGAGGTTCTGCGTGCAAATTTAGGCAAGAATGCCGACAATTATCTCACCACATACCAGATGCAGTTCTTTGCATCTCACAAGCGTGAACTGGATGCCGACTCGCTTGGGTTGCTTTTTGCCGCTGGTGATGGGCCTACAGGTGCGTGGGATTTACGGTTGTTTGGTGCGCAAATAGTAGTGTGTCTGATCTCGTTCCTTGATCGTGCACATCATTTCTTGGAGTTCAAGAAAGACCCTGTGGCTATCATTGGGCTACAGGCTTATAACATCTTCGGAATGATCGACCTGTTGCTGCCAAAGGAAAGTCATCCGTGGGGAAAGACTCGTGCATCTCACTTGAATAGTATTTTGTTTAGTCTTTACCACAATCTATTTTCCCAAGCCGAACTTAAGCGAAAGGCTCGCTTAATGTTGCTTGTGCAAGAAACCTTTTGTCGCTACGTACCCTATGCTTTGGGAGCAATGCAATTTATCAATTCACGACCAGGAGAGTACGTATCTGCGCTTATGCCAGAAGGCAAACTTTGGACTCGTTATTTCTCAGCAACTCCTGGAGTAGAACCTGTAAAAGAAGATACAATCACACTTGCGTCCGAATTTTACGGCACGGCGCAAAAGATCATTTGGTGAGACTTTTTGTAAAATAGCTTACGTGGTGAAACAGGGTTCTAGCCTCTTTCACGGGAGTAGCAAAATATTAGGAATAGACAAGCGATCGCTTATCTTGATTTGGTATTATCCCTATTGATAAAATATCATTCCGTAGGGGCGAGTTCACCAATCCGTTAAGTACATTGACAAATCATATCAAATCCGGCTAAACACTTATCGTATCCTTCTACCTTGCAACCTTCTTCCTTCCCTTCTGCCGTCTGCCTTGGAGCCTTGGAGCCTTATTGTCACCAAAGTGTAACTATTCTACCGGATTTGATATCA
>JAAHGR010000913.1 GCA_010672425.1 Symploca sp. SIO2E6 | reverse complement strand
ACGTACTGCCAACAACTCCTTGACAGAAGTAGCAACTTGAGCATTACCTTCCCGTAAAGCCACCGTTACCGGTAACTGGGGAGCAAACCGACTTAAGCCAATACCAGAAGCTTTCGCCTGAGCTGCCAGAACACCAGCGAGTAAACTAGCATTAGTATTAACCCGACCCCCTTCTACATCTAATTGCAAATTAGCTGAAGCTTTGATCTTATCTAGTTCTAGGGAATCCAACTTTCCAGATGCATTAATTTGCACCCTTGTCAACCGTCCGGAGATTGGTAAAAAAGGCTCTAAAATTAAAGACCTTGCCTGGAGGGATGTCTGCCAATTCAGGGTTTCCAGATTACCAGTACCAGTAACCAGAACCGTACCTTCCCCGAATTGCAACTTAGTATTCAGGATACGCAGTTTTTGATTACTCAGGACTAATTCACCAACACCAGCAATATCTACAGGAATAGTACCCTGAGTGGTAGCAACAAAGCTGGGAACCTGGGATTGAGCTGCTGGTAGGTTCCAAGTGAGTTGAGCGGAAGGGTTTTCCAGAGTACCTTGTAGTTTACCTTGGGAAGTGAGAGTACCGATAGTAACTTCCGGTGGTAAGCCATAGGAATTAGCTAGTATGGCATCCACTGGCAGGGAAGTAGCAAAATCTAACCCTACCTGCAACTGTTGATCCTTAGGTAGAGGTTTTTCCTGTTCAATTGCTTTAGTCTTAACCCGGAAGTACTCAATAAATCCCTGTTTTGTCTTCACCTGACCACGGGCTTTAAATTCCCCCCCTGCTGCTGGCTTCACCGATAAGCCTTTGAGCTTAAACTCCCCCAAATTAGCGGCAAAGTCTGCCTTAATTTGGGAAAATCCCACCTTATCAATACGGGTAGTTTTCCTACTACTCACTGTACCCGTCACCTGCGGTTGAGTTAAGGCTCCCTTGAGAGCAAGTTTAGCTTCTATTTCCCCAGCTATATCTACCGGCAATTGTACAGATATAGCCTTGAAAAGTTTAGGCAAACTCACCGGTTGCAGTGCCACCGCCACATCCAACCCGGTTTTCCCATCAACCATACCGGAGACAACAGCAGTAAGATCTCCCAAACTACCCTGGGTATCCTCAAAACTTACCCTCTGTCCTTGAAAGCGCAGCAGTGTCTGAGCCTGAATTACCTCCTCCAACTCCTCAACTGCTACTTCAATTCCCTGTACACCAACCACTCCCCATGCCTGGGGCAACTCCTTGTCCAATATTTCCTGTAAATTAGTCGGCAGCTGCTTTATTTCCGGAATTTCGATATTCAGATTAGCATTAAGTTGACCTGCTTTAACTGTAATCGGGGAATCCGGGAGCAGAGATGCTAACCTAGGCAAGGGTAACTCCTGTACTCTAACCAGAGCCTTAGTCTTACCAGTTTCCGGCAGCGTCTCACCATTAAGGCGCACCTTACCAGTAACAACATCAGCAGCCAGATCATATTTTAGCTTTTGGGGAAGATTGTCCTCCGCCAGAAAATTAACGTTACCCTCAAATTGCACTTTAAGGGGAGTAGTTTCCTCATAAGGTAGAATAGCAATTTGGCCTTCCCTCAAATTAAGATCAATATCTAGAGGAACTGGAGGCTTGAATTCCTCTTGCGACGGCTCGATATTAACCCACTTCCCCGGTTGAGCCTCATCCACAGAGGCATCCACCTCACCCAAAGTAACTTGAACAGGTAAAGACCCTCCAGCAATCAATGGTAAAGGATTCCAGTTAACCTTAATCGACTCGATCACTACAGTATCAGCATCAGTAGGAGTTGGGGGAACAGAAACAGAATCAAGGTTCAGACCCGTCAAAGAAAGACCCTCAACTGCTCCCACCTTCACTTCCCGTTGCAGAATCTTACCCAGTTCAGTTTCTAGCAGGGAGGGTAAATTTTGGTAAAGCCATACCCTTCCCCCCACATATCCCGCTCCACCAATAGTCAGGCTAGCAACGCCAAAAACCATGGTAGAAGGACGTCTCAACCATCTTAGCAGACGAGTAAGAGGATTGGTATTTGGTTCAGGTGGAGTATTTGGCGAAGGATTAGTCATCTTAGCACCACTACAACAAGCTGATGAGAAAGATTATGTCAGATTGTTTCGGTGGATCAAACTATTTTGGGAGAAAAATAGGAATTGAGGATTGGGAATTGGGAATTGGGGATTGGGAATTGGGAATTGGGGATTGGGGATTGGGGATTGGGGATTGGGAATTGGGGATTGGGGATTGGGAATTGTATAACAGTTCATACCTAATATACCACCATGTAGGGGCGGGTTCACCTACAATGAATGATACTCCAAGATAACTTGACTAAACCCGCCCCGGCATCTGCCACCCATCACCATCCGTGCCACCGGGGCGGGTTTAGATAATTGATTGGTTAATGTCCTAGATGGTTGGTGAACCCGCCCCTATGGTATCTTCTGCTTTATCGAAGGTTTTGGTAAGCGATCGCATAACCCAAGGAAGACTTACCATAACCAATATACCACCATGTAGGGGCAGGTTCACCTACAATGGATGATACTTGAAGATAACTTAGCTAAACCCGCCCCTACGGTATTTTCTGGTTTGTCGAAGGTTTTGTTACTGGAGGCGATCGCATCACTCAAGGAAGGCTTACCATACCTAATATACCACCATGTAGGGGCGGGTTCACCTACAATGGATGATACTCCAAGATAACTTAGCTAAACCCGCCCCGGCATCTGCCACCCCTCACCATCCGTGCCACCGGGGCGGGTTTAGATGATTGATTGGTTAATGTCCTAGATGGTTGGTGAACCCGCCCCTACGGTATCTTCTGCTA
>JAAHGR010000912.1 GCA_010672425.1 Symploca sp. SIO2E6 | reverse complement strand
CCCAATTCCCAATTCCCAATTCCCAATTCCCAATTCCCAATTCCCAATTCCCAATTCCCAATTCCCAATTCCCAATTCCCAATTCCCAATTCCCAATTCCCAATTCCCAATTCCCAATTCTCAATTCCCAATCTGTACCACACGAGGATTAAGTATCCTGGCAACCCCCGGATCATGGGAGGTAAAAATGAGTGTTCCTCCTTGCTCAGTAAAAGTTTTTAGGGTTTGGAGCATCAAGGTAAGAGACGTGGGGTCTTGCCCAACCATAATTTCATCCAAGAGACAGATGCGGGGTTGACGGACTAGTACAGCTCCTAGGGCTAAGCGACGTTTTTGACCTTGGGATAAGGCGTGAGGATGTTGCTCTTGGCAATGATTGAGGTTTAATTGCTCCAGCAGTGCTTCAGCTTGTTGGGAGGAGACATCAGGTTGTGTTACCTCCGCCTGTACGCTTTCAGCAAACAACTGATGGTTGGGATTCTGCAACACGAAACCTACGAACCTCGCAATTTGTACTACGGTGCAGCGAGTCAGATCTCGCCCCAGGATTTCCAGGCTACCTGTGCTAGGCTTAAGCAAACCACTGAGGAGTTTGAGCAAAGTAGTTTTACCACAGCCGTTATCTCCCTTGAGTAATACTACCTCTCCCGCAGCAACCCGTAAGTCAGGAAAAGCGGGATAACCTCCCCAGCTGAGATTTTGGGTTTTGAGAACAATTTCCGACTCCCTCTCACCAGAGAAATAATTAGTGGGAACTGGGGAGGCAGAAACTTCTGATGGGGGTACTGATAAGTCCCAAGGCGTAATATACCCATTGTCAATGAGGTAGGCGCGATCGCATAATTGCTGCAATAGTTCTAAACGGTGCTCGATTAACAACACTGCCTGTCCTTGAGCAACCCGCTGTTGTAGAAGTTCGAGGAGCAGTTTCACCCCTGCTGTATCCAAGAAGGCAAAGGGTTCATCGAGCAGCAGGATATCTTGATGGCGGGTGAGCAAGCAGGCTAGGAGTAGTCGTTGTTTTTGTCCTGCCGAGAGTTGGCGAATTGTCCATGTCTTCTGGGATACCAAGTCAAACTCCAGGAGAGCCGTTTGCGCTAGGGATTGGATTTCCCCAGGAGGCAGGTTCCAATTTTCTAAACCAAAGACCACCTCATCCCAGACTTGATCGGTAAACAGCTGGGTTTCTACATTCTGTAGCATCATACCCATAAATTGCGATCGCTGCCGAATGGAGTTGTGGGTAATCTCACTACGGCGATAGAACACCTGTCCTGATAGTTTACCTCCTGTATGTTCTGGAGCGATACCAGTGATACAGTTCAATAGGGTACTTTTGCCACTACCGGTGGCTCCTGCCAGCACTACCAGTTCCCCAGCCTGGAGGGTGAGGTTAATATCATTGATCGTGGGTTGCTCCTTTCCCACATGGGTAAAGTTAAGATCTACCACTTGTAAAAGCATTAGGTGTTATATCAAGTCCGGATAATTAATTATAATTCCCGAATACCTTGCAACCTTCTTTCTTCCCTCCTGCCTCGGAGCCTCCTGCCTCCTGCCTTGTTTCCACCAAAGTGTAAGTATTCAACCGGACATGATACAGCAGTTTTCGCTGTTATGTGGTACACTTCTATCCCCCCAACCCCCCTTAGAAAGGGGGGCAGTAAAAGTCCCCCTTTCTAAGGGGGATTTAGGGGGATTCTTCTTACTGTACCTCATAACATCGCAAAGCGCTGTATTAGGTTACAGTTAAGAATGCAGAGGATTCCAGATACACCATCAGGCTTAACCAAAGCAGTGTACCAACGCAAAACAGGGTATCTCTCAGTTGCCAGCGGAGTGGTTTACTGTTGCTGCGCGGTGCGGTGGGGGAATAGCCTCGGGTTTGCAAACCAATTGTCACCTCATCTGCATAGGTTACCATTTGAAACACTAAAGGCACTATCAAACCCGAAAACCATTTTGCTGGTTGGCGGCTCAGGTTAATTCCCCGCAGCTGATTCGCTTCCCAAATCCGTTGCATTTCCTGCTGTATCAGGGGAAAGAAGCGCCAAATCAGCATCAAGCTGAGGGTCAAAAAACTGGGTAGTCGGACAACTTGTAGCGATCGAATCAGATCTGCCGGAGGCGTGGTTAGAGCTAAAACTGGTGCAGGTAATAGAATTGCTAGTAGTCGTAGGGTGCTCAAGGCGGCTTTTGGCCAGTCTCCCAATAACCAGGCAGAGGATAAGGTAAATATGGTTAACGATATTAAGGCATGGAGTAGTAAAGCCGGTCGAACTTTAACCTGAGTGAGCAACAGCAACAGACCCCCTACCAGCACCAGCATTGCTACTATATCCTTGAGGAACAGCGCCAGAGTAATCAGCAAAAAAGAAAGACCCATTTTGAGGAATGGGTTGATGGGAGTTAGCAAATTGTGTTGGGGTTGCGATCGCTTAGACGTCTGCATCCAGTTTACCTGCTCGCTTCAGTTGAACCACGATCTTTTCCCCTAGCCACCAGCCAATAGTACCAGTAATGCCTGCTGCGATCGCTAAACCGCCAATAAACAAGGGTTGGGTTAAGAGTTCTCCAAATTCATTGCCCAACATTAACCCTGCACTAACTAAACCAATAATAACTGCACTAACAAAGAATACTATTGTCGCCAGTAATCGGTTCCTCTTAATCCGATAATTTCCTTGGAAAAACACCACGGCTTCTGTTAGCAAACTAGTAAGCACCAAATACAGCATAATTGCAGGGGAAATCGGTGCTAATAAGACTGCCAGTGGCACAATCATTAGTGCCACGCTGCCCCTTTTTTGTAGCCTAGCCATGCCCAAGGTGAGAAAAATGCCGA
>JAAHGR010000911.1 GCA_010672425.1 Symploca sp. SIO2E6 | reverse complement strand
CATTTTTGGCAGCTTCTTCATAAGTTCTACCATGGGTATGAAACTGCTGCCAGGGAAATTCAGGTAAGTGAACTAAGAAAAGCTGATCCTCCTCTGACCATTGAATCACCATGCTGTAGTGATAGCTCATTCTTCACCTTCTATCAATCCTCTAAGCATGATCATAACAATACTAAATTAAGGAACTGACTATATTTCCTAGAGTTTCATCTTTACTTGCGATCGCTTATGCTTAAGTACGATCACACTTTCAAGAAACCAGCCAACAGGGTATTGCAATCGCAACGGTTTTTTGCTATTATTACTAATAATGAAATAGGTGTGCGCATGTAATGTATCAATTGCGATCGCTGACTTCAAGCAACACCATCAGCTCGCTTGCGGGTTGGGCGTAGCATGGGGATTGGTATATTTTGGGTCTAGGTGCGAAAAATATCGCCCAAATGCTACGCCCCTACAGCCTCCAAATGTAGCAAACGTAGGTTGGGTGCAGCAAAGCGGAACCCAACACAAAGTTCTCGTTAACGTTTTGGTGATAACAGATGAACAAGGAACTTACCCAAACAATCGCCTCAGAGGTTCAAATCTTCCAGGGCATTGAACAAAAGGAAAACTTTCTCTTTTTAATTGGTGCTTTATTGGTTAGAGTAATCAGTCTGAAGAAAGCGGCAGAGGTCATGCAGCTAGAACCAACCGAATTGCTCAAAATTTTAGAGCTAATGGCGATTGAGTTTTCCCACCTTAGTGAAGAAGATGTTGCTGTAGAAAAAAGTTGGTGAATGCATGGAAATTGTTCTCAAATCTAGCAACAAGAAACCAGGCAACAGGGTATTGCGATCAGCTTCGCTGGTGCCGAAGGCAATCGCGACGGTTGTTTGCTAGTATTATTAACAATGGAATAGGTGTGCGCCTGTAATGTATCAATCGCGATCGCTGACTTCAAGAAACACCATCAGCTCCCTTGCGGGTTGGGCGTAGCATTTGGATTGGTATACCTTGGGTCTAAGTGCGAAAAATATCGCCCAAATGCTACGCCCCTACAGCCTCCAAATGTAGCAAACGTAGGTTGGGTGCAGCTTTCGCGAAACCCAACGCCAAGTTATCCCTGTGGAAGAATGAGGGATAGGGAGCAAGATAAAAGTATATGGTATTGACAATGAGACATTCCCAATCCTGTTCCTTACTTATCTAATAGTTACTGTGAACCCAATATGCAATTACAAGAGATGACCACTATGAACACTATGGTAATATGGGACCGGGAGAGAAGCTGAAAGCTTGTTTTCAAATGCCAAATCAAGAGCCAAAGTGTACTGAACTTATCCAGTAATTATACCAAATCCGGTTTACATAGACTGATTACCTACATCGACCAAATCCGCTTATGTCAAAGGCTTGGGCAAATTGTAATATTGTACTTTTAAAAGCGGATTTGGTATTAGTCCACAAAGCGTGGACTTAAGCTATTAGCCCAGAGTTTAAACTCTGGGCGGGTTTTGGGAATTGTTGAGGGTGGTGCAAGATTGAAGTTTAATTCTAGTTCGGCTTGGGTGCAGAGAGTTCGTCTACCTTTCTCATCAGTGAGGGAGGCGAGGATTTGCCATGCTGTTGGGAGGTTTTCTGCTCCACAGTCTGCTACTACCATGTCCAACGAGCGTTGGGCAAGGGTAGTTTTGGGGTTGGGGCCTAGCTGTTGATATTGGCTGAGGGTGGTAATTTCTTCTGCTTGTAACTGTGCTCCAACTATCTGCAATTCAATGGGACGTACTTGCTTTAATTCTGTAGTTAAGTCCTGTACTAGAGCTGTAATTAATTTATCCTCTAGCCTAAATTGGGTACGCTCTGTCAATTCAGTAATTACGGTTCTTGCAGTTTCTAGTGTGAAGTTACCCAAATAGTAACGTTGGTCTTTCCTGAGAAGATCACTCTCTAAGCGTTCATTCTCGGCAAACTGCTCAAACTCTAACAGATAATGTAGATAGTCCTCTCTCAGAGCCAGTATTATTTTAACAAAAGGTATTTCTTTGCCCTTGACACAGGCAAGTAAAAATTGATATAGCTTGCTAAGCTGTTCTTTCTGTGGGTATATAAAGAAAAACTCCTCGAATTGGTCAAAAACCAACACCGTTAACCAGTGCCTTTGGGCATTAGCTTGTAACTGAGTTCTAATGGCTTCAATCGAATCAAGAGGAGCTGCCAACTCAATCTCTTCATGAACCTGCAGTACCTCTGCTAACTCCTGCCCCAAGGCTTTCACCCAATCAGTATAAACTGTGAGTTTTACAGGCATTGTCAAGCGATCGCCAATTGCCTTTTTTCCCAGCACAGGCATCAATCCCGCACTAATCAAAGAACTCTTACCAACTCCCGATGGCCCGTAAAGGACGGTTAGTTTATGCTTGGGTAGAGCAATGCGCTCATTAACTAAATATTCAATATCTTGCTTTCTACCAAAAGGATAACTTGACAAAATCTGAGAGTCAAAAGAAGTTGCCTCTCCTCTCTCTCCTATCCCCGCATCCCCGCGTCCCCGCCTCCCCGTGTCTTCCACCCTCGCGTCCCCGTGTCTCCGCGTCTCCGCGTCTCCAGAAAACAGCGCTGGCTGCAATTGTCCTGCACCAATAAAAGCTCTTAACTGGAACTGTAATTCAACTGTCTGTTGTTTTTGCTTAATCTCAAAAGCTTTGAGGTATTGTTTTTGAGAGAAATAAAGCGATCGCAATTCAGAAAGCAAGTTAACATAAGTTAGCGGCTCGGATTGGGGTTGAGTTGCTTTTATCCCTTTTTCTAAGCAATCAATAGCTGCTTCAGGTTGCGGATTTACCTTCTGTAGTGCTTGAGCAAGAATAAGGAAGGGGAGGG
>JAAHGR010000910.1 GCA_010672425.1 Symploca sp. SIO2E6 | reverse complement strand
TGACTTGCTCTCAGGCTTTTCTGAAGAGCAAGTCACCGATACCATCCTCTTCGACAATTAAACAGCTAGCTGGCTCTCCTTGTTTCTGGTAGAGCAAATCCAAGGTAGTCGCCGCTAGACAACTGCTGTTACAGAGAATCCCAATGTTGCCTTCTGTATCAGTTAGCTGAGTTTTGGGTAGTTGCGGCTTCAAGTTGCTATCTATAGTGGAAACTAAAGTTGCCAACTCAGGATGGCGTCCTAAAGCATTGTCATTTACCGTGATTTTACCATCCAAAGCCATCACTTCTCCCGTAGCACTGATACCAAGGGGATTAATTTCCACCAAGTCTAGGTCTTTTTGCACAAACAGCTGGTACATCTTCTGCACAATTCCACTAACGGATTCAATAAGATGACCCTGGAGTCCCATAAGGACAGCTAAACGCCGTGCATAATAGGGAGAGAAATTTTCCTCGACTACAACCTTTTGTAAATGCTCTATCAACACCTCGACACAAATACCTCCTTGGGAAGACCCTAACAGCACTGGCCGTCCTAGAGAATAGTCAAGGATGACTGCCAAGTAAAATTCCTGGTCTGCATCATAACGAGATTCTGCTAACAACACTTGGGGATACTTACCCAAAATCGATAGGTTAAAAATTGCCCTAGCAGCAGCGATCGCGTCGATGGTATTTTCCACAAATCGGATACCACCGGCTTTACTTCTTCCCCCCGTAGGTACTTGAGACTTCAGCACCACCGGATAGGGAATCTGTAAACTTTTGATCTCTGTCGGATGGTCGATGCACTGAGATGGTAGTACCGGAATACCAATCTCACGAAATAATGCTTTTGCCTGGTACTCTAATAAGTCCATGAATGGAATTTGGAGGTTGAGGTTATGCTTCAAGGTTAAAGCCCTTAATCCTTCACGGTAACAAATTTTAATATTTTCGGTTGTTTGTTGTTTGTTGTTTGTTGTTTGTCGTTTGTTGTTTGTTGTTTGAGAATTGTCTGTTGCATCCCCGCGTTTCCCCACACCCCCTTTAGGTTTCAGCTTGTAGAAACGTTGCCTGCAAAGTCTCAGAGCGGGTTTCGCGGTTTGTTTAAAACGGGGGTGATTAACCCGGATTTGGTATCAGACGGGAGCAAGATGTTTGCACGACTGGTGTGGCACAACTCAAATAGTAGAATAGGTAGGTTGGGTGAAGCTTTCTTCGTAACCCAACACGGGAGGGAGCTGTGTTGGGTCTCGTTGCCTCGACCCAACCTACATTTTTAGGAATAAGTAGGTTGGGTGAAGCTTTCTTCGTAACCCAACATTGGAGTGTGTTGCTACATTTATAGGTGTGCCACGCCACTACATTGTGATTGGCGTGATGCGATCGCAAAATTCCCCTATTCCCCACAACATACAGCAGTTTGCTCTGCTATGCTGTAGTCTTGTGATAATAAAAAATCTTGACAATTGTTTAGAAGATTTCTATGATTTTCTATTGTGGCAAAAAGAACCGATTGTGACCTTGGGAACATCGATTAAACTAGTGGTAGAAGTTGTTAGCACCAATTGGCAGAATGATTATGCTCGTAAGCTAGACGAATACCAAACTCTAGGAATTACTGAATACTGGATTGCAGATTATTTGGGATTAGGCGGCACTTCCTTCATTGGTTTTCCTAAGCAACCTACCCTCACTATCTGTCAACTGGAGAATAAATTCTACAAAACATCTCAGTTTCGTGGTAGCGATCGCCTTGTTTCTTCTATCTTTTCTGAATTGGAGCTCACAGCCGAAGAAGTTTTCAGTGCAGGTAAATAAAGCCAAAAAGTAAATTCTAAATTCTAAATTCTAAATTCTAAATTCTCAAACATGGCTTACAGCGACTTTGACCTCAAGAAAGTACAAGACTGTTTTCAGCTAAAGATTGTTGAAGATAGGGATTTGTTTTCTCATATTAAGGAAATAGCAATCAGCAATCTTTTGGAAACACTGCTGCAACAAAATGTTTCCTTAGCACTAGCCATGAATACAGAAAAGGCTCGTTCTGAACTGATTATTGTCAATCTATTTTTAGAGTTAAAACATCAACTACCTATCAGTTTCTTCTCCGGTTTAGATTTCAATATTGATCGCGATCGCGGTTTGAATGGCTTTTGCGATTTTATTGTCAGTAAATCCCCAGAACAACTCTTTCTCAAAGCTCCGGTCATCGCCACTGTTGAAGCCAAAAATGAAAATATTGTGGGCGGTTTGGGGCAATGCTTGGCAGAAATGGTGGCAGCTAGACTGTTCAACGAGCGAGAGGAAAATAATATTTCTACTATTTACGGTATAGTTACTACAGGACAAGTATGGAAGTTTTTAAAGCTCCAGGATGATGTGGCATCTATTGATGTGGAAGACTACTATATCAAAGAACCAAAAAAGATTATGGGAATTCTAACCCAGATGATTAATGAAAGTTAAGCTATTATATCATGTCCGAAAGACAAACCTGACAACCTAATACCAATTAGGTAACCGCAAGGTTATCGACAGGGCGGGTTTTGTAGGGAGGTTATCGTCAAATTCGTTAAGGGTGACCCTAAACCCGCCCCTACGAGTTTACGGAATTTTATTCTAAATTATAAATTATAAATTATAAATTCTACAACCCGCCCTGCCGTAACCTCCCGGTTAAGTCAACCCTACCCCAAATTATCAATAAAAGATTATCGTCAAATTCAATAAGGGCAAATCTGACAACCTAATACCTACCCGAAGATCCCCGACTTCTTAATTGAAATCGTGATTAACTCAATAAACCCCAAGAAGAAGTCGGGGATCTAGAACCTGGTACTGGGTATGAGCGATCTGTAGAATGTAGAATGTAGAAT
>JAAHGR010000091.1 GCA_010672425.1 Symploca sp. SIO2E6 | reverse complement strand
GTTTGAAGCTAGAGGGGATTTAGGTGAATTAGAGGGCAGTACAGAAATCATCTCTAAAGATGCACTCCGCAGTTACTTCGCATCCAGATTGAAGGTACATGCCTAACAATAAATCTAACAATAAATATAGACGTATCGCTGATTCAGATGCTCAAGCTGTTTCTGATGAAAGGCTAAGGGTTTCTTTTGAATACATTGATTGGAATACAGAATAATTTTTCTTCCATGGCATGGAAGTTTAGCCCAATTATCGCTGAAGAGCCAAGTTTCTGGTGAACCCGCCCCTACATCAATTGTATCTTTGGAAAAGAATTGCGATCTGAAGAGCAGCAGCGCCCATGTTATCATACTGCCGTGGCACAGCTAAAAATGTAGTTTGGGTAGAGCTTTAGAAAGTGACCCGACACAGACCGCTCCGGTATTGGGTCTCGTTCTTCTACCTAACCTACATCTAATGCGTCATTTTAGCTGTCTCGCGCCAATACTCGCAATTAGGAAAAATTAGATTACAAAACATACGGTATAAACGTAAATACCAAACCAAGCAAAGAAAACACCATGACCCAGTCTTACCGCATTACCCTACTTCCCGGCGATGGCATTGGCCCTGAAATCATGACAGTGGCAGTAGCAGTCCTGAAACTAGTGGGACAACAACTAGATCTCAAATGGGAATTCACCGAAGCTTTAATTGGAGGTGCTGCAATTGAGGCAACGGGTGAACCCCTACCCGCTGCTACTCTGGAAGCTTGTCGTAATAGTGATGGGGTTTTACTGGCAGCTATTGGAGGTTACCAATGGGATAATCTCCCCCGCCATCAGCGTCCAGAAACCGGATTGTTGGGATTAAGGGCAGGATTAGGCTTATTTGCTAATTTAAGACCAGCAACAATTTTTCCTCAACTAGTCGATGCTTCTAGCTTGAAAAAAGAAGTAGTTGAGGGAGTAGATATTATGGTAGTGCGAGAACTAACTGGTGGTGTCTACTTTGGTCAGCCTAAAGGTATCTTTACCACAGAAACCGGTCAGAAGCGGGGTGTGAATACCATGGTTTATACGGAATCTGAAATAGACAGAATTGGCAAGGTAGCCTTGGAAACTGCTCAGAAACGGAGTGGTAAACTCTGCTCAGTGGATAAGGCTAACGTACTAGATGTATCACAATTGTGGCGCGATCGCATCACTCAAATGGCAGCCAAATATCCCGACATTGAGCTTTCCCACCTCTATGTTGACAATGCCGCGATGCAACTTTTGAGAGCACCTAAGCAATTTGACACGATTGTCACCGGCAATCTGTTCGGAGATATTCTTTCTGACGCAGCAGCAATGCTCACCGGTAGCATCGGTATGTTACCATCAGCTAGCTTGGGAGAGGATGGCCCTGGTGTATTTGAACCAGTCCATGGTTCAGCACCAGATATTGCCGGTCAAGATCAAGCTAATCCCTTAGCTCAGGTACTAAGTGCAGCAATGATGCTACGCTATGGTTTAAACCAGCCTACAGCAGCTGATCGCATTGAGCAAGCAGTGCTCCAAGTTTTAGAGCAAGGCGATCGCACTGGAGATATAATGTCGCCAGGTATGAATCAGCTAGGGTGCAAGGCAATGGGAGAAGCTCTGATTAAGGTACTGTCACATAGCTAAGGAACCTTGACACCACTCCCCCTCTTGCTGTAATGGTGCTGGTAGATTAAAGTCAAGCTGGAATAATAGGGATAGGCAGCTGGTGTACACATCAAGGCAACAACAAGACAATTACGCAGAGCAGATGAATCTACAGATGCTGCTAGACCCTAATATCCTCAGAGCCGCTAGACAAATCTATCGGGTTTATTACGAAGTACATCCATACGTCACCCAACGTCCTTCTGGTGTGGCAATAGATAGACTTACCCATCGAGGCAAGCTGATTTTTAAAGGGAAACCCATTCTGTTACCCCAGGAATGTTTTGTGCCTTATAGTCAACTTGAGGCGGAAATTTATTAGGTGTTAGGGGTTAGGTGTTAGGTGTTAGGTGCTAGGTAATGGGATTTTACTATAGCAGTTCTCGCATCCGTGAGGTACAGCTAACTTTGACAAGCCTATTCCCTATTCCCCATTCCCCATTCCCAAAAACCAGGAACTTTGTACGTCATCTTCAGGAGAAACACTATAAATTATTTAATAGTTTTTGCTTTAGGTGCTTCCATTGGTAGCTTCCTCAATGTAGTCATTTATCGGCTACCAGCTAATTTATCTATCCTTTGGCCTCCTTCTCGCTGTCCTCATTGCTTGCATCGGCTAGGAAAAAAGGAGAATGTTCCTATTTTAGGTTGGTTGTGGTTAAGAGGGCGTTGTCGTCACTGTAGAAGCAAAATTTCTTGGCGCTATCCTCTGGTGGAAACAATTACAGGTGTGCTGTTTTTGCTGGTTTTTGGGAAATATGGGGTTAGTCTGCCAACTTTGGGTTACTGGGGATTTGTCAGTTGGTTATTGGCTCTGGCTCTAATTGACCTAGATACGATGATCCTACCTAACTCCCTGACTAAGTCAGGATTACTTGCTGGTTTGTTGTTTCAAGGAACTGTGGGATTTTTCCAGGTATCTCCCTCGGCAGGAGTATCTCAGCAGTTGATGAGTGGTATTGTTGGTGCTGTAGTCGGTATTTGGTTATTTGAGATAATTGCCTTGGTTGGCTCAATAATCTTTGGACAAGCAGCAATGGGGGGAGGAGATGCCAAACTAGCAGCGATGATGGGAGCCTGGTTAGGATGGAAGTATCTGCTCTTGAGTGGGTTTATTGCTTGTATAGTAGGAGCCTTTGCTGGTGGTGGTGCAATCGCTCTTGGTTGGTTAGACAGACGCACACATATGCCTTTTGGTCCTTTCCTTGCTTTGGGAGCAGGATTGACGATACTTTGGGGTGAGGCAATTTTATCCACTTACCTACAGCTATTTTTCCCATTGAGTTCGAGTTAAGTTATCGGTATAGCGTTTCCATCTGGGTAATAAACACTCTCATTGTCTGTAAAAGGGAGCTTCGGAGTAGGGAGCAGGGAACAGGGAAATGAATAATGTTCACTGTTGTCTTACCTGCTCCCAATTCCCAATTCCCAATTCCCAATTCCCAATTCCCAATTCCCATTCCCAATTCCCAATTCCCAATTCCCTCAACAGTTATAAGTAATGAAATTAAACATTTATACTGAAAAAAATAATCATGATTCTCTAAAGAATATCCCTCTTGCACCGATGATTACTGCTTTTTTGTCTGAGCCCCAAACAGCTGAGATCAAAAACAATAAAGCCTTAGCCTGGAAGCATTATTGGGAAAACTGTCAATCACTTTTTAATATCTCTTCTCTTGCGGATGCAGAATTTGTGGTTTTTCCCTATGACTGGTTTTGGGTGAGAGGTTCCACCTGGATATATCCCATTAACTCTCCTGTTTCTAAAGAAGTCAGAAAATTGAGTACAGCATACTACCAAAAAGTAAACAAATATAAGAGAGCTGTGCTATTTTTTTCAGGCGATCGCTCCCATGAAAAAGTACCATTTGAAAATGCTATCGTCTTTCGGGAGGGACTGTATCAATCTCAACGCCAAGCCACTGATTTTACCCTGCCTGCCTTCCCAGAAGATTTAGTAGAACATTATTTATCAGGCTCAATGCAGCCTCGTGCTAAAAGTGTCAAGCCTACCGTAGGTTTCTGTGGATTGGCGAAAAAAGGTAACCTGAAAAATTTGGTCAAACTAGGAATTTATCATAGTGTCATGTTGGCAACCACCGGTTTGCCAGATGTTTCGCCCTACAAGGGAGAAGAATTACGGGTTAAGTTGCTCGATCAATTGCGTAATTATCCAGCTATTGAAACAAATTTTGTCATCTATAACCATTCCCCATTTTTTGCCAATATTGCTTATGAAGCCAAATTAAAAGAACGTAGTATTTACGTGAAAAATTTGCGAGAAAGTGATTATATTCTTTGCTGTCGGGGCTCTGGTAACTATTCCTATCGAATTTATGAAACCCTTTGTATGGGAAGAATACCAATTTTTGTAAATACAGATTGTGGCTTGCCTTACGATTTTTTAATCGATTGGCGGAAATATTGTGTTTGGGTCGAAGAAAAGGAGCTCGAGCAACTTCCTGCCAGGTTACTCGATTTTCATAATTCCCTTTCTCCTCAAGATTTTGTTGATTTACAGTATCAATGTCGAGAACTTTGGTTGAAATGGCTCTCCCCGGAAGGTTTCTTTAGTAACTTTCACCATCACTTTAAGTAGATTGGTATTAATATTTGTCGTTGGGTTAAGGCAGAAGGCAGTCCCTATGAAAAAATTTTTCACCACTATGCATGAAAATCCCTCTCTCCGTGTCTGGTGCGTTTCCGTGTCCCCGCGTCTCTTTCAAGTCAGAGGGCAGAAGGAAAGAGGGTTTTAGCTCACTTAATATTTATTAACATATTTTCGTTTATTTCCACCTACCTACTTAGGGTTTGCTGAATAAGTAATAAGTAATAAGTAATAAGTAATAAGTAATAAGTAAGAAGGAATGAAGCATCTATCCTAGTTTTGGGAACTCTAATTCCTCGGTTACCCAGGGATTTCCCCGCTATGATGCAAGGTTTTTGAACCAACATATTCAATTTCCTTGCACTTTTAGGGCTGAAAAATGCTTGAAACCATTGTCTGGCATGGCTTACACACTTATACAGCAAGCCCTACGTAGTTCCCAATGCCATATCGCGCATTTTGTCAAGTACCATATATAGTGGAAAGGACACTCTCCAAAACACGCTTATATAGAAATAAGCAAGAAGTCAGAAAAATTGTGGTTCCTCTTCCCCATCTCCGCGTCCCCGGGTCCCCGCGTCTGGTGCGTCTTCCTTTGTAATTCCCGGAACATCTTCGTATAAGGCTGCAATCTCACAACTGAAATTGACACTAGCCAACTCAATTTCTTGTCCTTCCCTATAAGAGTAGAGTTCCCAGCGTCCTTGGGAATTGCGACGATAACATTCAACACTGATGCGATCTTGGCAAATTAAAACATATTCTTGTAAACTGTCTAAGGCTCGATAATCGGCGAATTTTCCACCTCGGTCAAATGCTTCTGTACTCGGAGATAGAACTTCTATCACTAACACAGGAAACCGAATAAAATCTTCGAGGGAATGGGTGTCTCGTTCGTCACAAGACACCGCTAGATCTGGATAGTAAAATAAATTTCCGGTTTCGATTCGGACTTTGGTATCTGAAACAAAAGGAAAGCATCCTGTTCCTCGCAAATGATTCCTCAGTAATGTAGCAAAATTAATTGCAATCATAACATGGGTATTTTTCGCACCAACCATTGCGTAAATCTGTCCATTGCGATATTCGTGTTTAATATTACTGACCTTTTCTCCTTCTAAATAATCTTCTGGAGAAACATAGAGGTAATTTTTGTGGGCAATCATTTGTTATTTGTTATTTGTTGTTTGTTATTTGTTATTTGTTGTTTGTTATTTGTTATTTGTTGTTTGTTATTTGTTATTTGTTATTTGTTATTTGTTGTTTGTTGTTTGTTATTTGTTATTTGTTGTTTGTTATTTGTTATTTGTTATTTGTTATTTGTTATTTGTTATTAGGCGCACAACCTTGCCATTATGAAATAATAGCAAAAGATAATGGTAAATGCAAGCAACTTGCGAGCTGGGGGAGCTGTGGAAGAAGAATAGGAGCAATTACCAATTAGTATTGCCCAATTCCCGAACAACAAACAACCAACAACAAACGACAAACAACAAACAACCAACAACAAACAACCAACAACAAACGACAAACAACCAACAACAAACAACCAACAACAAACAACCAACAACAAACAACCAACAACAATTCTAAATTCTCAATTCCACCTTCATCTGCTGAACTTGAGCATTAACTAAACAATCCGCATCATGCTCCATCATCGGCAACAATTCTCTACAGGAACGAGGTGAAGCTTCTTTGAGGTAAGATAATACTGCTTCCCTGACAAAACTAGTAGGATGACGCAGACATACTAATGTTGCTTCCGGTGTCAGGGAATACCTCAGAGCCCTTGCTAGATGAAAACAACAAGCTAAAGACCAGTCTGAGAGAAAATGCCGCAATTCGATTAACCGACGCAAGCGATCGCTAGGACTCATTGGTTGATAAGGTACTAGTTCTACCAGGCAAGTGAGTTTCTCTGCGGTGGTACGCCGGTCTAAAATGCCCAAGAAAGCTCTTTTTTGAGGAATATCAACGGTATTATCCAAGATTTCTAAGCCCATGGCCCGATTTGACCTGGATTCTGACTCCAGGTTAAACATGGCTGCTTGTATCGCACTCAAGGGATACAGGAACTTCATCAGCAAAAAACAGCGCTCGATGACATCTTCTTGCAAATCACTTAGGGAACGTCGCAATAAATCTGCTTCTTGCCCCACCACCTCTTCGGTGGTAAAATCAAGGACTGCTCCATAAACCTGACCCAACAATAGTAATTCTTGCTCGATTAAGGTTTCCACTCCCGAGCGACCTAATTCCTCGAGTACAGCTTCGATTCCTGCTTCGTTGGGCAGCTTCAGAAGAATACGCAGCAGATTACGCCGTCTCGTACCCCAACTGGTGATTAACTGTTGCACCAGCTGATTCAGGGATTCAGGAGTTCCAATTTCTCCCAAGGCAGTCCAAGCTTGAAACCTCACTAAATCTGGTTTATGGATATCTTCTGCTAAATCCACTAATAAGGTAATCGCTTCATTACCTAGACTCACCAAGGCATTTCTGGCAGCATCGCGAGTGGATTTGTAGTAAATGCCTCTTACCAAAGAGGGATAGTACTCTTGCAAGCGGGTAGTGGCAATGACATCGAGCAAAGCACAACGCACTCGCAAAGAATCATCTTGCAAGAGATTGGGAATATATAGCCGCAGTGCTTGCAGGTAATCAGCTTCTCCTAAGGCTCGCGTACCAATGACCCGTTCTCGTTCCCATTGTGAGGTGAGCATTCGCCGTAAAATATTAGTGGCCTCGGCTTTCTCTGTAGATGTTCCTCGACGCAACATTAAGGCAGCAGCGGTGCCTCTGACCATGGGATCTACAGCACTGTGTAAATAAGGTTTAATCGTGGCAACATCTAGTTCTACCTGACTCAACCAAACATAGCGTAGTGCTAAGGCCAAGACTTCTGGTGGTGGTTGTTGTTCAATTAGTATGCTGACATCATCTCGATGAGCTGGTTTGGGATACTCCAACATTACCTCTAGACTTTGACGCTGCAAAGCATGAGAAAGTCTAGGTAGCAGAGGAGCCAGTACATCACCCACATTCTCGGGATCGATTTGAGCCAACAGTTCAATACAAGAACTTTTATCTGCTTCAGTACCGGGTTTTTCTAAAGCATCAATAACTGTCCGTTTGAAGGCTCGCAAGGCTACATCAGAAAAACTCAAGCGTCCTTCCTGTTCTGCACTCTCAACTAGCAAGTTGACATAACTCGAGCGCATTAACCAAGCACTCAATAACCAGATGAGGGAGAATAGAACGATCGCGATGATAAATGCCCAAGTTTCCCATTGATCCAAGATTACTTCTGACCCTGTGGGCAGTGCCCAATGGATTAGAGCAATGATGGCGAGGATGGCAATACCTGTGATGCCACTGGTTACCGGTTGAGCAATAGCCTGTACAGAAGTTTGAATGGAACTGCGAATTCTCGCCGGTAGGGGTTGGAAAACTATCGGTTCAATGCCAGCGATTAAGGTATAGCGCAGGATCTCGTCGATAAACCTGAGCAAAATCAAACCAATAAAAAATCCAGTAATCCATTGGGGAAACCGAAAGAGGTTAACGAGCAAGTCTGGAGCCCCCAAAAGGGTGATGGAGCCGAGAATTGCTAAGGAGCCAGGTAGCAACATGGCAGCACCAAACACCCCTAACCAGTTAATCACCCGGCTGGAGATAAATAATTGGGTGACTAGTTCAAACAGCCCGACACATCCACTGAATAAGCCCAGGAAACCAGCAATATCCGAAGAATCTAGTTTGGCTTCTAATTGACCAAGATACTGGAATTCAATAAGAAGCATCAAGGCTTGGGCGAGGATAAAAAAGGCAAATAAGGGGATGATATAGCGTTGCAGGGAACTACTAGTGCGACGGGATTTAAATTCGAGTTCCCCATCTTCCCACTGCTTGAGGGGTGCATCGGGAAAAGCTTGCTGGTAGCGCTTACAGACATAAAACAACGTCCCTGCACTCACCAACATCACGATCGCGGCAGTAATCAGTGCATTTTCTAGTCCCAGCACCAGCAATAGTAGTGGTAAGGAGAAGCCTGAGAGGACATCGGCAACTAACAAACCACTAGAGATGAGGGGGTAGGTACGTTTAATTTCCCGGATATTGAACAGTTGATTAGCCGCAACCTGGCAGTTGAGGTCATTAAGAACATCTACCGCATCCATCCAGAGACGTAACAAGAAAACCGATAATAAAGCGATCGCCCCGTCTAAATAATCAACCTCCAAACCAAAGCGAAATAGCAACAGGGGGAATGCGGTCAGCAGAGCAATTACCACCAAGACAGTTCTCAAAGGCAAAATGCGCTGTAACCAGGAATACAAAACTCCCAACCCAGAACACATGAGGGCACTGGCAATGTAAATCACCGGTAAACCCTCGACACCGTACTTATCTAAGAATAGGGCAGTGACACAATGTTCAAACCAAAGCAATCCAATCGAGGTAGTGGTGTAGAACACAAACATCAGTAAGGTTCTCTCACCTTCCTCTGGTCGCAGATTCACCCACCGTAGGATTTTCCTTACCCAATCACCCTGAAAGCGAGCACGAGTTTGGAGTTTCATGGTTATTTTTTAGGGGAGAGCAACATCATCATATTGCGACCTTCTCGTTTTGGTGCTTGTTGCACTTCCGCTACTTCCTGCAAGTCCTTCGCCATACGTTCTAGCAACTGGTAAGCCAAGTGAGTATGTTGAATTTCTCGGCCTCGGAAGGTAATCGTGGCTTTCACCTTATCTCCCGATTTGAGAAAGCGCTGGGCATTATTGATACGCACCTTATAGTCATGGTCTTCAATCTTATAGCGCATCTTCACTTCTTTGACATCTGCCGTATGCTGCTTTTTCTTTGCTTCGCGAGCCTTCTTCTCCTGTTCAAATTTGTACTTGCCGTAGTCCATGATGCGACATACCGGCGGAGTCGCCTTGTCACTCACCAGGACTAGATCCAACCCTTTTTCCTCAGCCATGCGCAAAGCTTCTTGAGGCGAGATGATCCCCAGCTGTTCCCCCTTGTCACCAATGGCTCGAATCTTAGGAAACCTGATTCTTTCATTAATTTGGGGTTGATCCCGTTGACGTTTTTTCTCAATCACAGGCGTTTGATTAATTTCCAGTATCGATAGGTTGATTAGCAGTCGGCTTACTATATTACTTGCTATTCTACTGAGTCTTTTCTGGTTTGTTGCGGCAAGTTATTAACTTTACTGCCAAAATAAGCTGTTGTGCATTTACATACTGGATTAGTACTGACGCGGAGACGCGGAGACGCGGAGACGCGGAGATAGGGACTCTCGTAGTTTAAATGCCTCTTAGCTTAGCTGGCAGTTGGAGTAGGAAAGATTAAAATAGGAGGTGATTACTCAAAGTTTGGGAAATTAGGGCATCTTGTGACAATCTCTCTACCTTGGCAGCAAAGAGTGGGTTCTCAAAGAGACTGGGTTTGGCGAGGTTGGCAAACCCGCTATACCTATTTTCGCCCCCCACCAACGGCTCGCACAACAACAGTACCGATCATACTGCTCCATGGATTTGGAGCCTCAATTGGTCACTGGCGTCATAATCTCGGAGTCCTCGGTCAATATCATACAGTTTATGCTCTAGATCTGCTAGGCTTTGGAGCATCACGGAAGGCATCAACTGACTACCAGATTAATCTCTGGGTAGAGCAGGTATATGAGTTTTGGCAAACCTTGATCCGACAACCAGCAGTTTTGGTAGGTAACTCCATCGGCTCCTTGGTTTGTCTAGCAGCAGCCGCAGAGCATCCAGAAATGCTCAAAGGTCTGGCAATGATCAATTTGCCAGATTTGCAGGCACGGGAAGAGATGATTCCCCCTTGGCTCAAACCAGTAGTATTTACCGTTGAACGTCTAGTAGCATCACCAATACTTCTCCAAAGCCTGTTTTATCTAGTCAGACGCCCAGGGATTGTCCGTAAATGGGCAGGGATGGCTTATGCTAACCCAGAAGCGATTACTGACGAATTAGTCGAAATTCTCACCGTTCCTGCTCAAGATCGAGGTGCTGCTGCTACTTTTAGTAGCCTATTAAGGGGGATGATGTCTGCTCAATTTGGTCCCAATGCCAGAGCTATTTTACCCCAGCTAGACATACCTCTGCTGTTATTGTGGGGTCTTGATGACCGAATGATTCCTCCTCAATCAGCACATAAGTTAGCTGCACTCAATCCTCATCTAAAGTTAGTAGAGTTAGATCATGCTGGTCACTGTCCCCATGATGAATGCCCTGAGCAGGTCAATAAAATTTTATTAGATTGGCTTACTTCAATTTTGAAATGAGGGAATTGGGAATGAAGAGTTTGAATAACCACAAAGACACAAAGGACACAAAGAGAAAAAGGTATTGTTGCCACAAAGGAATGCTACCGTACAATATAGTGTGAGCGCTAAATCAATAGGAGAAATCTCTTGACAACCCTTACCGACATTGGCAAACTGATCACAAAGGATCGCTACAGTAATCGTCCAGTAATCACAGGGACTCGAACATCTGTTCGCAGAATCGCTGGGCTATATAATCAAGGTAATAACGCCGAAGAGATAGCTAGACGATTGAATCACTTGAACTACACTCAAATTTATGCAGCATTAACTTATTATCACGCTAACCGTCAGGAAATAGACCAAGATCTAGCAGCTGAACAAACTGCCTATGAAGAACTCGCCAAACAGCATTATCAGGCAAACTTATCCTACAAATGACACAAATTCGCCTTTATTTAGATGAAGATACTATGGATGGCGATCTTCTAGAGGCTTTGCGCATTCGCAATGTGGATGTTGTCTCGACAGCGGAAGCTCACATGTTGTCCCGTAGCGATGAAGAACAACTACAATGGGCATCGGAGCATCAACGTATCATTTATAGCTTTAATATACGAGACTTTTACAGGATTCATACTCATTTGATGGAGAACAACCAAGAGCATTCAGGGATTATTTTAGGGTTGCAAAACTATTCCATTGGTGAGCAAATGCGTCGGATTTTAAGGATAATTGCGACTAAATCAGCAGAGGAAATGAAAAATCAAGTAGAGTTTTTAAGTGCTTGGGGAGAATATTAGCGATCGCTTTTCCACTATTTCCTAGGAACTCAGTTGACTTGGCTTTGATTGTTTGATATTATTGAGCAATGGAAAAATGTACGCACATTATAGAGTCCCCTCACCGGCGGTGTCTGCCACCTGCTACGAAGATCAGAAACAGTTATGGCAATATGCAATTGTGAGGATATGCAATTGTGGCGATATGTAGGGGCGAAGCATTTGGGCGATAATTTATGCACATAGACGTAGGCATATCAATCCAAATGCTATGCTGCTACGCACCCGAGCGAAGCATCCCGAAGGGTATTGCTACGCAAACGCCCGACCCCCTGCGGCTAGTGGTAAAAACCTTTTATTGGGACTGCCTTGTTTTGTAAAATCCCTCTGGTATAAACCCGGAAAGGGTGAAGCATTGGCGAAGAAGAATCCTAATCAAAAGGGCAACATGCCAGTGTCAATGCTTCACCCCTACTTTTACCATACTTGTTAGGGAAGGAGGAAAAGAAAAAAGGGATAAATATCTAAAGGGTAGTCCAAGCCTAGGATACAGCAACTCGAAAACCGATATCATCGTTCCCTTCGTCCGGCTTGTACCTGCCTTGAGCGGCACTACGGCAGTTCCCCGGATGGAATCTCCATGAACCGCCGCGCCGCAGCCGAGAATTATCATCAATATCTATTTCACACCATTCCCAAACATTGCCATGCATGTCGTATAAACCAAAGGAATTGGCTACTCGAAAGCTTCCGACTTGGGTAGTTTTCCCTAGAAACTTTCCATTGATCTTACAACCGTAGATTAAACAAGAGTCGTATTACCCTGATTCACTTCATAAGTTCTACCAAATCCCCCTTTCCCACTGAGTAACCGATTCACCCGATATCTGCCTGCCAGTAGCAATTCCGAACCACAGGCTTGGCAAAAGAGCATATTATTGGGATTTTGGGGATGGGGACAGTTGGGATTAATGCAGAGGCTCATTGAGAATTGAGAATTGGGGATTTACGTCTAATATAAATTAAATTCATCTATCGTAGGGGCGGGTTTAGCGCGATAATTTAGGCCATTTGACCCGAATATGCCCATCAAAACCCGCCCAACGCCATCCCTAGGTTAATCTAAGAGAAGAGTTTGAATAACCACAAAGACACAAAGGACACTAAGGGAAGAAGGTATTGTTGCTACAAAGGAATGCTACCGTACAATATAGTGCGATCGCTTTAGGGTGAGCAATATTATTGATGAATTGAAAAACATGCAAGATTTATATACATTACTTAAGAAAATCAAGAAAGCTCCCTCTATGTATTTGGGACAACACTCGATTATTTGCTTACAGGCTTTTTTATCTGGCTATAGCGTGGCTAAGCATGAGTTGAGTGGACAACCTACGGAACAAGAGCAGGACTTTAGGGAATTTCCTGAATGGATCAGAAATAGATTCAATATTCAAACTAGCCAATCTTGGGCTAGTATCATTCTGTTTTACTCTGAAGACGAGAGAAAGGCACTAGACAAGTTTTTTCAACTATTTGAAGAATTTTTAAGTCGTAATGATTCTCTAGAGATGCTCCAGGAAGGTGAATTGGAGTCGGAGCAAACATTGTTGAGTTATACCAAAAAGTAAAATTCATGGCACTTATTTCCTAGGAACTCAGTTGACTTGGCTTTGATTGTTTGATATTATTTTATAATGGAAAAATGTGCGCACCTATAGAGTCATGGAAGAAAGCGATTGCCTACAGCACCAGCGTATTTCAATTCCCAATTCCCAATTCTCAATTCCCAATTCCCAATTCCCAATTCCCAATTCCCAATTCCCAATTCCCAATTCCCAATTCCCTGCCATTACCCAACTAAAAATTTCAGTGCGATCGCTTCGATTTTGAGTCCTGTAAGAATCATATCTAATCCTAGAGCTACCTGCATCACCCCAAACACAAAACCAAGAATTCTCAGAGTGATAGGTTTGATGAGATACAACAGGGGACGTGCAGCTAACATAGCCCCTAAATTGAGAACCATCACTAGTAATAGTAGTAAAAACAGAGTATAGGGAGCAATGGCCATACGTCCGAAAATGGCACTCAGGGTAACTACAATACCAATGCCGTAGGGAGTCAAAATCGAGGGAAACACTAAGGGATTGAGGGTTAACTCCAGAGAGGGGTTGACTGGTGCTGTATTGTTAGTTGTAGGAGGATTGTACTGGGCTAATACAGTTCGCAAGGCAACTAAAAACAGGACAATACCTGTGGTCATCAGCATTGCTGATACATCAATTTGCCATGACCTTAACACCCTTTGAGACAGGAGTGCTACCCCCAAAATCACCAAGGTAGAAATACCAAAACTACGTAAGGCAAGCTGGCGTCGCAAGGCTGGCTCAGCATTCATCGTCAGTTTAGCAAAAGTGCCAATTAGTTTGAGGGGTCCTAAAGTGAGCAAAAAGATAATCAGGATATTAACAGTTCCAAATCCCTCGAAAAGTTGCTCAAATAACACTTGAGTTTTGGCATCAATCTCAGCACTGCTGGGAAAAACAATTGGCTCACTCGGTGTTGCGATCGCCATTGTTGTCGTATTTAACCCTAATATTAGAGTAAAACAAACCGAAGCGATCGCTAGTGTCAGAAGGCAGAAGGCAGGAGGCAGAAGGCAGGAGGAAAGAAACCTGGCAGGGGAAGCTTTTTTACCTTTTTTAACCAACGGTTTATTAGGGAGAGTAAATAATTTTAATCGTTTCATTGGGATTTTATCGCAAAGCGATCGCTTAAAAACGATAAGTATTCAACTACCCAGTCGTCTTTAGACGACTTTAGCTATTAGCAAGGGGTTAAAACCCCTTGCGGGTTATCGAGAATGGTGCAAGATCTCAGTTAACAAGGGGGGGGACCGGATTTAAAGTCCCCCTTATTAAGAACTGGATTTAAAGTCCCCCTTATTAAGAACTGGATTTAAAGTCCCCCTTATTAAGAACTGGATTTAAAGTCCCCCTTATTAAGGGGGATTTAGGGGGATCTAGCTAATAACTAGCAACTTGGGTTAATACCTAACACCTAATCACTTGTGTCCAAACAGTTTTGTGATTGCTTCTGGAAGATTGGGCAAATGTGGCAGATGTGGTATCTCTGACATTGCGAGGCCCTTGAGCTGATTGTCTTTCATCAGCCGTGGAATTTCGTCAATGTGCATAATCATACCCCAGTCTTTCTCTGCATCCTTGGTGCTTTTGCGATCTCCTTTTTGTTTGGAATCAACAAATCCCTCGAAACCTTCCCTACCTGATAGTTCGATATAACGAGCCGGTGTATCCGTGGCATTCCAGAAACAATGCATGATGGCTCGTGGTTTGTGAACATAACTTCCTGCAGGAGCATTAAATCGCAATCCGTTGGCTCCACCCACCTCGAATACAAGTTCACTCGTGATTACAAATACCAGTTGATCTTCAAACTTGTGGGTATGGGGTGCAAGCAATTCCCCGGGGTTAATCACACCCTCCATCACCGAGAAATCACCACCCATATCTCTTGAGCGTGCCATAATTGTCATATCGGTTGCAGTCTTTTCTCCTTCACCAGGTTTCTTGAGGAGATTCTTGACCTCAAATCGCTCTTTAACATTAGATTGACTCATTATTTTACTCCTTTGATTGTGTTCTTGTTGAAATAAGTTAGGAGGCAGGAAGCAGGAGGCAGGAGGCAGGAGGCAGGAGGCAGGAGGCAGGAGGCAGGAGGCAGGAGGCTGCAAGGCAGGAGGCAGGAGGCAGGAGGCTGCAAGGCAGAAAACTTCTATCAATTCCCAATTCCCAATTCCCAATTCCCAATTCCCAATTCCCAATTCCCAATTCCCCATTCCCTCAATTCAAATTTCTAAACATCTTTGCCACTGATTCGGGAAGATTTGGCAAACTTGCAAGGTGTTCCGTATCCATCGCCGCCAGACTCGTGAGCTTGTTTTCTTTCATCAGTCGTATAAGTTCTTCGAGGTTCCAGATCATGCCCCAGTCTCGTTCAGCGTTTTTGGTACCTTGAAAGGCCCCCTGTTTCTGGGAATCAACGAAACCCTCAAAACCATCCTTACCGGACAACTCAATGTAACGCGCTGGTGTGTCTGTAATGTTCCAGAAGGCGTGCATAATCCCCCGTGGCTTTTGCACGTAGCTGCCTGCAGGAGCAGTAAATCTTAATCCGTCTGCACCACCAAGCTCAAATACTAGCTCACTGGTAATCACATAAACTAATTGATCTTCAAACTTATGGGTGTGGGGTGCAAGCAACTCCTGGGGATTAATCACACCCTCCATTACTGAGAAATCACCGCCCATGTCCCTGGCTCGTGCTTTGATGGTCAAGTGAGTTGCTGTCTCCTCTCCTTCACCCGGTTGCTTGAGAAGATTCTTAACCTCAAATCGCTCTAGTAAACTAGTCTGACTCATGATTTTACTCCTTTGATTCTTGCTTGATTGGTAAGAAAAAATACAAACAACTAACAACAAACAACCAGTAGGTTAAGATGCCATCAGTGCCTTGCTATCTACCAATTTCCCTGTTTTAAAGAAGTTTGATAAGGACAATGGGCGAACCAAAACGGACATTTCACGACAAGTTGTACCGGGTGAGTGAAAAGACGCGGGGACTTGGAAACGCGGAGACACGGAGAATGGATATTCCCCCCAAAATTTCCCTCACCCAATTGCAGCAACCCCAAATGCTGGCTAGCTTAATTGCCAGTACTGTGGTTTATGCAGTGGCTCGTGGTATACCAATGGAGCAGATCACTGCTGTTACAGGATTAACCCGTACCGATTTGATCGATCCAGATGCTCGCCTACCCCAAGAAGTAGTGCCAGCTGTCTGGCGATTACTGGGCAAGGCTTACCCTGGTGAAGCCCTAGCCCTAGAGATGGCTAGTGCTGCACCCTTCTCCTACTTTGGTCCCGTAGTTCATGCAGCCAAATATGCTAAGGATTTGCGATCGTCTCTACAAACCTTAATTCGTTATCGATCGCTTATGTCGGATCAATTACACATGGCTTTAGTAGAAACCCCCCTAGAAGCCACTCTTCAGATGTATCACCCGATGGATGCAGAAGACGGCGGCTATGCAGCGGAGGTGGGGATAGCATTAGGCTCGCGTTTTGGCAAGGAATTTATTGAGGGAGAACATGCACTGATACGGGTTGACTTTTCCCATCAACCTTTTGGACCAATCCAGGTTTATGAGGATTTCTTCGGCACTCCCGTCAAGTTTGGGCAACCCTGGAATGCGATGGTGTTTGATTCAGAGGCTCTAGATCAACCCACTCAGCAGCAGGATGCTCATCTATTCCGTTATATCCAGGGTCATCTAGACCTGGTGCGAGAACAGTTAGCCGTGAGTAGCGACTCTTCAGAACTAGCAAAAATACGTGAAGCGATCGCTGACAATGCTGAGCGTTCTGAATATAGTGCAGAAGCCCTAGCACAAAAGCTACATCTGAGTTTACGTGCTCTGCAACGTTTAACCCAAGAATATGGTATCACGATTCGCCAACTCTTAGACGAGGCTCGTCAAGCCAATGCACAACAATTTCTCAGCGACCCCAGACTCAGTATTGAAGCGATTTCTTTTCTACTGGGTTACTCAGAAGACCGGGCATTCCGGAGAGCCTTCAAGCGTTGGACAGGACAGACCCCTGCTCAGTTTCGTCAAACTCTTAGAGTTAGGTGTTAGGCAAGGCAACTGGGAATTGGGAATTGGGAATTGGGAATTGGGAATTGGCAACTGGAATCTATCTTTTTTATTTGATTTCACCAATATACAATTTAAATGCGCGACAGCTTATACCTAACACCTAATACCTACCATCTAACTAGGGTTTGCTGAATAAGTCGATTGACTCTGGTAATAAGTAATAAGTAATAAGTAATAAGTAATAAGTAAGAGGTTCTGTAAAGCTTACTGCATCAGTATTAGAGCAAGTTGATGACGTGCAAATCCCTCGATAAAATATGCTGTTTTTTACCTTACAGCGCTTTGCGATGTTATGAGGTACAGTAAGAAAAATCCCCCTAAATCCCCCTTAGAAAGGGGGACTTTTATTGCCCCCCTTTCTAAGGGGGGTTGGGGGGATAAAGGTGTACCACATAACAGCGAAAACTGCTGTAT
>JAAHGR010000909.1 GCA_010672425.1 Symploca sp. SIO2E6 | reverse complement strand
TGGACATGCTAACCTGTTCTAAGGATTCAGAAGAAACTTGATTTCTGGAAACTCTAACATGCAATATACAGGTGAAGTACAGCCTCAACAGGGAGAACTAGACGCTTATGGACAACGATTGTATCCTTACTTTCCCAGTCCAGATTTGGTAGAAGTAGTCAATCTAGCTATTTTTCTGCAACGCCCCTTACTCCTGAAAGGGGAGCCAGGATGTGGTAAAACACGGTTAGCTGCTGCCGTGGCTTATGAGTTGGGTTTACCTTTGGAAATTTGGCCGGTTAAGTCTACCAGTCGGGCGCGAGATGGTTTGTATATTTATGATACTGTGGCTCGTTTGCGGGATGCTCAACTAGCAGCTAATAGTCGGATTGTTCAAGATGAGGAGATAAAGCGCATTAGTAATCCGGCTACCTATGTGCGGTGGGGAGTATTAGGCAAAGCTTTTTTAAGTGAGCAGCAGACTGTGGTACTAATTGATGAAATCGATAAAGCGGATATTGATTTTCCCAACGACTTGTTAATGGAGTTGGATCAAGGCTGGTTTAAGGTAGAGGAGACAGGTGAGATAGTCCGAGCCAAAACAGTACCGATTGTCTTTATTACTAGTAACGATGAGAAATACTTGCCGGATGCTTTCTTACGTCGCTGTTTATTTTTCTATCTAGATTTTCCTAGTGATGAACGTTTAAGGAAAATTATTAATAACCAGCCAAGTCCAAGTCCGACTGGAACTATAACACCAAGTCCGACTGGAACTATAACACCAAGTCCGACTGGAACTATAACACCAAGTCCGACTGGAATTATAACACCAAATCCGACTGGAACTATAGCACCAAATCCGACTAATACCGTAGTACAGATTCTTGATATTATTAGAATAATTCTGAGAACTCTGTTGTTCATCTCGATTTTCCTAGCTATCGGCTTCGCTATCCTAATGAGAAGGAAACTCAGGACAAAAAGCCTTCAAATTGCTCAAATCTTCAGACAAGCTCTTTCTAGAAAGGTCTTTCTCCTCAACACTGATTACCTGCCTGTTACCCATCAGCAGATGAAACAGAGTTGGCGTTACTTGCGCCAACTAGTGCCAGAAAGGCCAGCAGTAGAATTAGATGTAGAAGCAACAGTTCACGAAATTGGTCGTCAGGGTATTTTACTCGAACCTGTATTCATCTCTCGACGGATAAATCGAATCGAATTAATTCTATTAATCGATCGTGATGGTTCGATGGTACCGTTTCATTCCTTTGCCCAAAGATTAGCTCAAACCGCTTTACAAGGTGGAGGTCTACATCAGGTGAAGATTTACTACTTCCACAATTGTCCTACAAGATACCTCTACCATGACCCAGCACATGTAGAGGCTGAACCAGTCAGTAAAGTTTTCCAGCATCTCCACTCCCAACGCACCAGCGTTTTGATTTTTAGTGATGGGGGTGCTGCCTGTGGCAGATGGAATCGAGAAAGGATTGAATTGACTGCCGATTTTCTCCAACAATTGCGGCAACAGATACGTTACCTCGCTTGGCTCAATCCCATGCCTTGTTATCGCTGGCGCGGGACAACTGCTGGTGCAATTGCCCATATGTTGCCAATGTTCGAGTTCAATCGTCGAGGTTTAGATGAAGCGATCGCGGTTTTAAGGGGAAAAGCGAATTGAGAATTGAGAATTGGGAATTGGGAATTGGGAATTGGGAATTGATAATGGAATCTCATAAGCTGTTTTGCATTTAATACCAAATCCGGTATACATAAACTCGCTATATCCCACCCTGTAGAGACGTTGCCTGCAACGTCTCTACAGAATTTCGCAGTTTTCTCAAAGCAGAAAAATTGTAAAATAGGATTTCTATGTCATTTTATTCCCAATTATAAATTTTATTTAAAAATGGTCAACTTAACTATCCCCAATGCCTTTAAAGTAACTCACGAACAATTCCAACAGTTGGCTAGGGTTAATCGAGACTGGCAATTGGAAAGAACAGCTACTGGAGAATTAGTCTCTATGCCACCTACGGGAAGTATTACGGGTAATCGCAATTTAGATATTGAAGGACAGCTATGGTTGTGGAACCGTCAGACTAAGTTAGGTCAGGCTTTTAACTCTTCTACTGGATTTCATCTACCTAATGGGGCAGATCGATCTCCTGATGCAGCTTGGGTGACTCAGGAAAGATGGGACTCTCTGACACCAGAGCAACAAGAAGGCTTTGCCCCTATCTGTCCCGATTTTGTGATTGAATTACGCTCTACCTCGGATAATCTCAAAACCCTAGAGGAAAAAATGCAGGAGTATATTGACAATGGAACCCGTTTAGGATTCCTCATTGACAGGAAGAATCAGCAAGTCAAAATCTATAAGCCTAATACAGAGGTTAAAGTATTGCAGAGTCCGACTAGTTTGTCAGGAGAGGAAATTCTACCCGGTTTTGTTTTAGATTTAACCGAGGTGTGGAAATGATACCAAATCCGGTATACACAAACCCATTATAACCTACCCCTAAGGTATTTTTTGGTTTATTCCATAATCCAAGGAAGGCTAACCATACCAAATATAACACCATGTAGGGGCGGGTTCACCTACAATTGGAATAATCAACGATAACTTGGCTAAACCCGCCCCGGCATCTGTCACTTGGCAGGATAAAGCAGATGATCTGGATCTAGCCAAACAATGTAAAAAATCTCACCAATAAAGAATCCGTGAACCCTACCATGTTCATTGGAGGAGAGGGAAAATTGATAGGGTGTATCAACTAATTGTTCTTCGTTTGGCAATCCAAATCCATTCTCACTGGTGTCTTCCCACTTAATAGGATGGCATCTGAGGGTACTGCTACGATTCACCAACAACTCTTGAACA
>JAAHGR010000908.1 GCA_010672425.1 Symploca sp. SIO2E6 | reverse complement strand
TGGGGACGGGAGGGGTATAATGGGGGATCTAAAAAGATTCAACTAATAACTAGCAACTTGGGTTACATATGCCCAAGTATATCTATTCCAATGCTATGGTGCTTCGCACCGTGCTTTGCAAACGCCCAACCCCCTGAGGCTAACGACACCTCCTCACTTTAGTTAAGATTGAGCCAATACCTTAGCAGCAGCGGCAATCCCAGCACCAGATGTCCCTGCATCTGCTCCCAATTCCTGGAGAGTGGCTTCGAGAGCACCAATAACCGTGAGAACATCGCGATCGCTAACAAAGCCGAGATGACCGATACGGAAAATTTTACCCTTCAAGTGATCTTGTCCTCCAGCTAGGGCAATATCGAAATGCTTTTTCATCACCTTGCGGATTTGTTCTGCATCAACGGATACTGGAGCCACAGCTGTTACCGCAGGACTCGCATACTCATCTGGGCCTAATAGAGGTAAAGAGAGAGCCTTGACCCCAGCACGAGTTGCCTTCATCAGCCGCTGATGGCGCTCAAAGATGGATTCTAAGCCTTCTTCTTGCATCATGCGCAATGCCATCTGTAGTCCGAGGATTAAGTTAACCGGTGGGGTAAAAGGATTACTGTTTTTCTTGGCAGTTTTACTATAGGGTCCCAAATCCAGATAGAACCTTGGCAGTTTGGCAGTTTTATAGGCTTCCCAGGCTTTGGGACTAACACAAACAAATCCTAGTCCTGGAGGAATCATATAGCCCTTTTGGGAACCAGAAGCGACTACATCCAAACCCCAATCATCTATGGGCAAATTAAAGGCTCCTAAACTGGTAACCGCATCAACGATCATTAAAGCTTCGCCGTGGTCTTTGACGTAACCATTAATGGTTTGTAGATCGTTCAGGACACCGGTAGAAGTCTCTGAGTGGGTGACGATGACTGCTTTGATGGTCTTGTCAGTGTCAGCAACTAGCTTTTCTTTGAACTGCTCAGTATCTAGAGGTTTTCCCCAATCAGCGGTAATGAGCTCCACTTCCAAACCAAAGGCAGCACTCATTTTACCCCAGCGATCGCCAAATTTACCATTACTGCCCACTAAAACGCGATCGCCTGGACTCAGGAAATTAATGATTCCAGCTTCCATCGCCCCAGTGCCACTGACAGTTAAGGTCAAGACATCATTTTCGGTTTGATGTAGCCATTTGAGGCTTTGGGTTACCTCCCCCATGATTTGGCTAAATTCACCGCTACGGTGTCCTATGGGATGCTTAGCCAGAGCCAATAATACTTGTTCCGGTACTGGCGTTGGACCAGGAATCATCAGCATGAGCTTGTCGTTCATTTTTCCTCCTTTTGGTATTTTTTGCTTCCCATCAGCTAGGAGTTTTTGACACTCCCCGTGCTAAAGCGGCGGGGATTCTAAGTTCACGGTAGCCACTTGCTCTACCAGGGTCACCCCAAGCAGAGTAGAGGTAGCTACTCCCTTAGCGTTACTTCGGGGATGCCCTCCCCTAGACTTTGCTTTAAGCAAAATATTTACCGCCGCGTTCGTATCCCGATGCAAGGTACAGCCACACTGACAGACATGAGTCCTTGTACTGAGAGATTTCTTGACTACCCGTTTACATTGACTACATTCAATGCTGGTGTACTGTGGTGGGACAGCAACAGCTAGCTTCCCAAACTTTTGAGCAAAGTACTCTATCCACTGTCTGAATTGATACCAACTAGCATCAGAAATTGACTTAGCCAAACAGTGGTTCTTGAGCATATTGCTAACACTTAAGTCTTCGTAGGCTACTAAGTCGTTAGACTTGCAGACGTTACGTGCCAAACTTTTGGCATGTTCATTCCGTTGCCTACTTACTCTTAAATGTTTCCGCGAGTACCTAGCCCTTGCTCTACGGCGACCTGCTGAACCTTTCTTCTTTTTGTAAATACGACGTTGAGCAAATTTGATATCAGATTCAGCTCTTCTGAGGAATCTGGGATTGTGCTCTTGGTGTCCATTAGAGTCAGTATAGAATGACTCCAAACCTACATCCAAGCCGATCTCATTCTCTGTTGGTGGTTGAATATCAAGACAGTCAACGTTGATACAAAACTGACAGTAATATCCGTCAGCTCTACGTAGTAAACGAACCCTTTTGATAGACTTAACTGGGTAAGTGTGAATATCCCACTTACCCAGAAGTTTCAACTTTCCAATACCTTTTTGATCAGTAATAGTGAGGCGTCGCTTAGTTTTATGGAGCGACCAGCCTGTAGTTTTGTACTCAACTGAACGGTTGTTTTTCTGAAAGCGGGGAAAGCCTTTCTTCCCTGATTGATTTGACTTGCAGTTATCATAGAAACGACTAATAGCAAACCATGTTCGTTCCGCAGATGCTTGACAAGCCATTGAGTTAAGGTCTTTGACGAATGGAAATTCGCTGCGTAGTTCTGTAGAATATTTATTTAGATCAAAACGTTTGATTTTAGCTTCTTTAGGCGCATCAATCCAGTAGCGCAAGCACTTATTGCGAATAAACTGAACTGTCCTAATTGCTTCATCAATTGCTCGATATTGAGTCGATTTAGCCTTGATTTTGTACTCGAGAACTAGCATGATTGATTCGGCCTCTTCTCAATGTTAGTATTGTACCATGTTTGATACTCGTTGAAACCGGAAACCTCCACGCACTTTTAAGTGCCACCTTACCTTCTCTACGAGAGGCTTCGCCAACATCCCTGCTCGCTCAGAGACAGGGTTTTCGGCTGCGTCAATAATAACGACCCCAACCATTCTTAGATTAAGATCACTGAATCCTTAATTATTGGTGCTCAACAAATTAATAATAATAGACAACAGCTTAATGACTAATTTCGGGCTTATGATGATTTAGGGGAAAAACA
>JAAHGR010000907.1 GCA_010672425.1 Symploca sp. SIO2E6 | reverse complement strand
CTGCCATTAGGTGCAACATAAAAAACTCTATCGGGAGGAGTTTGTGCAACACCTTGTCTTGCGATGAACCACTCACCACCAATGACTAAGAGCAATACAACCAATACTAGAGAGACAAACCAATAAATTCGTTGCCTAATTATAAAAATCATTGAAAATTGGGAATTGGGAATTGGGAATTGGGAATTGGGAATTGGGAATTGGGAATTGGGAATTGGGAATTGGGAATTGGGAATTGGGAATTGGGAATTGGGAATTGGGAATTGCAATTACGTAAACTCGTAGGGGCGGGTTTAGGGATATGATAAGGACATCAACGATAACCTTAATACAAAACCCGCCCTCTCGATAACCTTGCGGATTAGCGTATGATAAGGACATCAACGATAACCTTAATACAAAACCCGCCCTCTCGATAACCTTGCGGATTAGCGTATGATAGGGACATCAACGATAATCTTAATACAAAACCCGCCCTCTCGATAACCTTGCGGATTAGCGTATGATAAGGACATCAGCGATAATCTTAATCCAAAACCCGCCCTCTCG
Organism: Symploca sp. SIO2E6; assembly: GCA_010672425.1. GTDB lineage: Bacteria > Cyanobacteriota > Cyanobacteriia > Cyanobacteriales > Coleofasciculaceae > Caldora. The sequence continues at coordinate 2,324 of JAAHGR010000907.1, read as the reverse complement.
ATAACCTTGCGGATTAGCGTATGATAAGGACATCAACGATAACCTTGATCCCATACCCACCCTTTGGATAATTTGTTACTTGTTACTTGTTACTTGTTACTTATTCCCCCAAGCCCTGGTAATAGCGTATGATAAGGACATCAACGATAATTTTAATCCAAAACCCGCCCTCTCGATAACCTAGGTAGTAGTGTATGATAAGGACATCAACGATAACCTTGATCCCATACCCGCCCTCTGGATAACTTGTTACTTGTTACTTATTCCCCCAAGCCCTAAGTAATAGCAGATGATAGGGACATCAGCATAGTGTGATCGCTCTATGGTTGATAACTTTCCTCTACTCTCCCTACTCCCTTAAAAATTCGGTAATAGGACTTTGCTACTTCATCTCCTTCATCTGCAAGTTTATCTATAGCGATGCCATTACGACCGGTATATCTACCAGAACTATGAATATAGTGCCCATCTCCCAGATATAAACCTACATGATGGACTTTTTGGTTAGTGGCAAAGAAGATTAAATCACCGGGTAAAGCTGACTCCATCTCAATCTTTGTCGTGAAATCGTCTTGCAGGTAGGAGTTTCTTGGTAACCAAACTCCTGAAGCGGCAAAAGCTGCTTGCATCAATCCTGAACAATCGTAGTTAGGAGCAACAGTACCTCCCCAAACGTAGCGGTTTGGCTGTTTCATAGCAGCTTTGGTAAAAGCAATCACCTCTGGGAGTCGTTGTTGGATTTGGGTAGTTGAGATAGTAACTGGCTGATATTTAGTTGCCGCAGATTCGAGTTTTGCCAAATCCTCCACCGACAACCAACCGCAATAACTATCCTCAGATAATCGTACCTCTACAAAGTCATTTACTAGGGTTTTCCCTAAAAATTGCAAATGGCGCCCTACTGTAGCTTGAGTCCCCAAAGCTTTGGGACTGGGAGTATCATAAATATTTAGATTGGCTTGGCAGCAGTACTCACATCCTGTCGCTTGTCGCTGCTCGAAGTTGGCTTGTAGCTGTTCTAAAGAAATCATCAGAGCTATTTTTTTACTGTTATAGTTCAGATCTATAAATTTCAACAATTAATTTAGCTTAAAATTAACCTCGATGACCATGAACAATATACTGAACCCTTTGACCGATATTAGTTGCATGATCAGCCATCCTTTCTAGGTGACGAATCGCCAATACCAGCAAGACAATTGGTTCGACAACCCCTTTGATGTCCCGCTGATAAGCTAAAGTTTGATATATTTGGTCGTGGGCTTGGTCTACCTTATCGTCTAGCTGCTTGATCGCTTTTCCTTTGAGCGCATCTAAATCTGCTAAAGCTACTAGACTTTCTGAGAGCATGGCTTGAGCATGATGGGACATTAACTCTAACTCAGGGAGGCAAGTATGTGGTGGGTAAGGTAAGAGTTTCACCGCAATTTCTACCAAATCTTCGGCATAATCACCGATACGCTCCAAATCTCGCACCAGCTGCATAAAAGCACTGAGGATGCGTAAATCTTGAGCAACTGGTGATTTCATGGTTATCAGATGACTACACTCTGACTCAATTTGGCGATAGTAGCAATCGATACGTTTTTCATTCAAGCTAATAGCCTGAGTTGCCTCTAGATTGTGGTAGAACATGGCTTGATGACTCAGGCGAAAGGAATTTTCCACCAATGCTCCCATTCTCAAAACGTCTTGCTCTAAATTCTTCAGAGAGCGTTCAAGCTGGGTAGTTTCAGTATAGTTGTTGAGATAGAACAGATTCACCTCTCCGGATTGAAAACTCGCTGGAGACTCCCGTTATCGCTTATTGTGTATCAAGATAGATATCGGGAAGATGGGTAAAGATTCTGCTTTAACCTTCCTTAATCTCTCCTTAGTAAGGAAGAAAGTTAGTCAAGGAAAACCCTAGTCCTCCTCCTTGAGCAGGGGGAGTTAGAGGGAGTATGCCTACCGATGTATACACAAAGTGGGTTAATAACCTAAAGCAATTCGGGAGAGGAAAGCGGGGCGAGATTTACCACTTTCCTGCAGGATAAATTTTGGTTTAGTATCAATCTCTATGATATTGAATTTTTTGAAATCTCTCATAATTAATCTGAACTTTTTACCGAAAGCTTTAGCTATCAGCACCTGAGCAGCTAGGTGTGGGGAGATGGGGAGTGTGGGGAGTGTGGGGAGTGTGGGAAAAAATCTACTCATTATATCAAATCCGGTGGAATCGTTACACCTTGGTGACAATAAGGCAGAAGGCTCCAAGGCAGAGGGCAGAAGGAAAAGAGCAAGGTTGCAAGGTTGAAGGATACGATAAGTGTTTAGCCGGATTT
>JAAHGR010000906.1 GCA_010672425.1 Symploca sp. SIO2E6 | reverse complement strand
CGTTCTTTCAAACACTGTCTTGATAGTACCGAGAGTTCAGCCTCGGCCATATTCAGCCAAGAGCCATGTTTCGGCGTGTAATGCCATTCGAACCGATCGGCTATCTCAGGTACGTTACGAACAAATTTGTCAGCTAAGTGAGTACCTCTGGCAGCGTTTATCTCAACTAGATCTTGTCCGCTGTTTAGCCACTTCACCCCCAAAAGCTGGTCTTGTTTCCTTTGTCTTAACTAATGGACAATCTCATAAGCAACTAGTAGATTTTCTAGAAAAGCAAGGTTTTCTACTCCGAACTCTCAAAGATCCCGATTGTATCCGCGCCTGTGTTCACTATTTCACTACAACTAGTGAGATTGACCAGTTAGTTGCAGCAATTATGTTAGGTGTTAGGTGTTAGGTGTTAGAGCGTCAGTCAAGTAGAAGCTAGAAACCGGGTTTCTGATGACGCTATCAACGAGATATCAAGGCTTTGACCAGAGAAACCCGGTTTCTTGACCGGCTCTCTATGTATCGCTCACTTAGTCTTGACATGTTGTTATTTTGTGCTATTTTTTATAATCGGAGAGGGCGTGCGCTTATATATAAACGGTATTAACTTAAATGCTAGCGAGCAAGATGTAAATACTAGCGAGCAAGATGCTCGCACTACTGGTTACTGGCAGGATGGTACAATTTTGACTGGCAGGATGCCAGTTCCACAGTTACTGACTGACAGGATACCATGGACTGTATATATGTGCGCATGTTATCCCATTGTAAAATAATAGTCGCAAATCAGCAATATTGTCAAGCTAAATTGCCCACAGCACCAGATTCTAGATCCCCGACTTCTTCTTCCGGAATGCCTGAGTTAATTATCGGTTCAATTAAGAAGTCGGGGATCTGCGGGTAAGTTTAAGGCCACAGGGGAATGTAGAATTTAGAATGTAGAATTTAGAATGTAAAATTGGATAAAATTCCGTAAATTTGATGTCTCAACATAGCTAGGGGAAGAAAGAAGGCAGTTTTCACTTTTAGCAATGAGATCTAGGAAGGTTTCTTCCTCGGGTTCAGCATAGATAATTGCCAAAATAGCTGAAGGGTCTATTACCACTAATCTAAACCTCCAAAATCATTGTAACCAATGATTTCTTCAGGAGAGCGGTTGTCCAAAACCGGTAGACTTCTAATCTCATTACAAATTTGATGAACTGCACTAAAATCAATTTTTGTATCTTCTTTCTGATGACTTTGAATTCCTGGTTGTAGCAATTCGACTAACCACTTCAGCAATACCCAACGATCACTAGCGGAAAGCTGCTGTATAAGTAGTTTTAGCTCTCCAAGTTTGCTGTTGAGGTTTGTTTCCATAAGATTACCTTCACTTTAGAATTAAGAATGTAGAATTGGGAATTGGGAATTGGGAATTGGGAATTGGCATAAAATTGTAAATTTATTGTAGGGGCGGGTAATGGATCATCGTTAACGCATTTAGCGACAGTGTTGGTACAAAACCCACCCTGTCGATAACCTTGCGATTAGCAAATTCTACCCCGAAGACCCCTAAATACCCAAATTCTGGGGGACTTTGAGACAGTGCGATCGCTTAATCTTGTAGGGTAGACTTACTGGCAAGATGCTAATTCCACTGTTCTATTTTATAAGATATTGGCTGAACCGGGAGGTTCCGACAGGGCGGGTTTTGCTTCCAAGATTTGGGTTAAATGGGCTAGATTATCTCTAAACCCGCCCCTACAATAGGTGCAGATAATAAGTACAAACAATAGGTGCAATTTAATTCCTGTTAGACGTAAATGTTGAATTCGCTACTACTATCCGCAATCGCAATAACACTATAGAGCATATCTATCTTGATACAACCTTTTAGAGGAGTATGCCAAAAAAAAATCAGTTGTTAACCACTATATATGTGCGCACATTTTCCCATTATACAATAATAGTAGCTAATCAACAATATTGTCAACCTAGATTGCCTAAAACACCAGATTCTAGATCCCCGACTTCTTCTTCCGGAATACCTGAGTTAATCATCGGTTCAATTAAGAAGTCGGGGATCTTCGGGTAGATTTAGGTCTACAGAGGAATGTAGAATTTAGAATGTAGAATTTAGAATGTAAAATTGGATAAAATTCCGTAAATTTACCGTAGGGGCGGGTTTAGGGTCGCCGTTAACGCATTTAGCGACAGTGTTGGTACAAAACCCGCCCTGTCGATAACCTTGCGATTACCAAATTCCACCCCGAAGCCTCCTAAATCCCTTAATTCTGGGGGACTTTGAGACAGTGCGATCGCTTAATCTTGTAGGGTAGACTTACTGGCAAGATGCCAATTCCACTGTTCTATTTTATAAGATATTGGCTGAACCGGGAGGTTGCGGCAGGGCGGGTTTTGCTCCCAAGATTTGGGTTAAATGGGCTAGGTTATTCCTAAACCCGCCCCTACAATAGGTGCAGACGATAGGTGCAGACGATAGGTGCGGATAATAGGTGCAATTTAATTCCTGTTAGACGTAAATGTTGAATTCGCTACTACTATCCGCAATCGCAATAACACTATAGAGCATATCTATCTTGATACAACCTCTTAGAGGAGTATGCCCAAAAAAATCAGTTATTAACCACCATATATGTGCGCATATTTTACCATTATAAAATAATAGTCGCAAATCAGCAATATTGTCAACCTAAATTGCCCACGGCACCAGATTCTAGATCCCCGACTTCTTCTTCCGGAATACCTGAGTTAATCATCGGTTCAATTAAGAAGTCGGGGATCTTCGGGGGGATTTAAGGCTACAGGGGAATTTAGAATTAGAAATTGGCATAAAATTGTAAATTTACTGTAGGGGCGGGTAATGGGTCGCCGTTAACGTATT
>JAAHGR010000905.1 GCA_010672425.1 Symploca sp. SIO2E6 | reverse complement strand
TTATGAGGTACAGTAAGAAAAATCCCCCTAAATCCCCCTTAGAAAGGGGGACTTTTACTGCCCCCCTTTCTAAGGGGGGTTGGGGGGATAAAGGTGTACCACATAACAGCGAAAACTGCTGTAAAGTCCCAAGTTCGAGCACAGATATTGTAACTGAACTAAATCCTATCTTTAATCTTGCTCGCATTTAACCTAAGCATGAGGAAGTATTAGGGTTTGTTTACCCAATCTCCAGTCTTCTCTTTGTGAACTTTGTGTCGAAAGTGGTTCCTTGTACAACAAACAAAATTAACTTGCCATTGAAAGACAAATCTCCTGATCTTCAACCAAGGGCTGATACTGCTTCTGACCAAACGGCACATATCCCTCAAAGGCTGAATAGGTCATTTCACACAGCAATCGAGACTTGATCGGCGCAGGAGGTAGATTTACCTTGGCTACTGTCACTTCTACCAGTTTCGGGTCACGCATTAAAATATCAAACACATTTTCTACTAAGTAGCGAGGACAATACCCCAAAATATGGTGATCTACCGTATTCAACGTTAAAGCTTTATTGTCATAACTATTATGAAAATCGTGAGCTAACCACAGGGGGTCACCTACTTCTAATTGCTCCATGCGTTGCACAGAATACTTTGGCAAATACTGCAAGCCATGGGCTAAAAAAACAATGCGGTATTGCTGATCATGATTAGGCTGTGGGCAAGGAAAAACTTTAAAATTATCTGTTTGTCGCTCTCCTTCAGTCCGTCCCAAAAACTCCATCAAATCAAGATTTTGGGCTGATAAGTTGAATCGACTGAGAAAGTTGTGGTAGTCTGGACGGGAATGAGGCATAACCCGATTGGCAAAAACCGCAAATAACTCTGTTGAACGATAAACTCGATCCCACTCCGGAAAGGACATTAGAGGTTCAAACCCGCATTTTTGTTGAGCCTCCTTTACTCCTTTGATATAAACAAAGGAGTAAACCTCTCCGTCAAACGTCAATCTACCTACCGGGAACCATGACCGACTCCGATAATCTTGCCAAGCTAGAAATAAGGTTTTTGTGGGGGTCATGTTCATAAATTTGAGAGAGAGAGTAATCGTTCTTTATTGGTTAATAAGATTTTTTTAGCAAAGTTGGCTGCCACCTCTGAGAGGCAACTCGTTGGGAATGCTTGTAATATCAAGTCTATCTCTTGCTCGGAAATTTGCTCAAGACGACTTAGCCACTCCTGACTCGCTTGAGGATATTGTCTAACAGCGAATATATTTGAACAAACAACGACCTAATTGAGGATGGTCAAACCAAAATTTTGCTCTTGTGCCCATTGGTTCATCTTTAGCCTGACCAATTTGCTCTTGGGTTAGACGAATTACCTCATACTGTATTTGTGTCATTTGAGTTTTGGTTACACCTTACTCCTCAAAGACGTAACCAACAGTATTGTAACAGTTGGACTCGAACCTGCCCTAGTTTTCTACCACAGATAGTCTGCTGTTGATTCGTCTTTCTCACCAATGTGTTGGTGGTATTCAAGCCTACAATCGTCCAGAAGCTTGGCCTGTAGAGGAGGCAGGATACCGTATTATTTAGGGAGGGGAATTTTTTGCAAGGATCTCTGGTTGTGAAGCGATCGCACTAGCAAATAATGCCTAAAAGCGTTACTAGGAAAGGCTTAGGGCGTTTTAACCAAGGTTGGAGATGCTTGCAAAATTGCTCAAAACTAGTAATAGTAAGCTTTCTAGCGTTTGTATTTTGAGGAGAAAATGGCGATTTGGCAAGGATTCTCTGGTTTGATGGCTTCTGTTGAGGAGGTGCTTGCAAAACTGTCTAGGAGCTGTTACTCTGTAAGGGTTTCAGAGACTGCCGTGCGATTACCTTAGATGCCGTAAGGCGTTGAGCACATATCAAAGATGTCTAAAAACTCGCTGATGTACAGTGCGATTACCTTAGATGCCGTAAGGCGTTGAGCACTTATTTAACACTTTGTGAAGAACCCAGGATGTTTGCGTGCGATTACCTTAGATGCCGTAAGGCGTTGAGCACGCTAGTACAGTAGTACGACTTGTGGAAAAATCAGCCGTGCGATTACCTTAGATGCCGTAAGGCGTTGAGCACAGAAACTTACCGTCGAAATAGCACAGACTTGACTTGTGCGATTACCTTAGATGCCGTAAGGCGTTGAGCACGATTCCAAGCTGGCACTGCTATTGCAAGCTGCGGTACGTGCGATTACCTTAGATGCCGTAAGGCGTTGAGCACTTTATAGGGTAGACCACTTGAGGGAAATTCCCGCCCAAGTGCGATTACCTTAGATGCCGTAAGGCGTTGAGCACTGGCCGTTAGGCAAACTCTCTGGGTTCCAATAGAGTGCGATTACCTTAGATGCCGTAAGGCGTTGAGCACTTGTTTCAAAGCCCCAACTTCTGCACAGCTTTTCTCTTGTGCGATTACCTTAGATGCCGTAAGGCGTTGAGCACCAACTTCGGCCTTAGTTTTGCGGGTATTCTCGGCTTTGTGCGATTACCTTAGATGCCATTAGGCGTTGAGCACACCACCACCCTTGGCCATATCGATATTGCTACCCAGTGCAATTACCTTAGATGCCATCAGGCGTTGAGCCCAAAAATTCTACATTCTAAATTCTAAATTCTGCATTCCTCAGATGCCGTAAGGCGTTGGATACGTTAGAAAAAGCGATCGCTAATTCATTCAATCCACTTGTTGTGCTATTACCCTTCCGTGAGAAACACATTCAGTCGTAGGGAGGCTGGGCTCTCGCATTTGGATAGGTAGATTTGGGTCTATATGCTTAAATTATTGCCCAAATGCGAGAGCCCCTACAGTACGTTTACTTTCCTCTACAGTATATATGTGCGCACCTTTTTCCA
>JAAHGR010000904.1 GCA_010672425.1 Symploca sp. SIO2E6 | reverse complement strand
GCAACATTGGGATTCTCTGTAACAGCAGTTGTCTAGCGGCGACTACCTTGGATTTGCTCTACCAGAAACAAGGAGAGCCAGCTAGCTGTTTAATTGTCGAAGAGGATGGTATCGGTGACTTGCTCTCAGGCTTTTCTGAAGAGCAACAACTACAAATAGCTCTAGAAAAACTGACTGAAGCTCAAGACATCGAAGTCATTTTAGTTAACATTTTGAGTAATGCTGCTAAGAGTGAACAAGTAGCTGGGTTCATTGCCAATTATCTGCTGGCTCAACTGGAGGAAACCCCTGGGTTGAGTGTCGCAAACCGGTTGGAAATACCTACTGGTGTTACCTCTAGCTTTCGTCAACAGACAACTAATCTGGACATTATTGCTCAGCAAAAGCCAGCATCTCTCAAAAAACGTTTCGGCAGCACTTCTCTACCTCAGTTTGTCATTCGCCTAGCTAGAGGAGCAATTGACTCTAGCCAAGAGCTTTTAGCTGGGATACCTGTATATTGGATGGATAACTTAGATGAAGCAGTAGCACAAGCTGTATCATTAGCTGAGTCAACTGTAGAGAACTCCAGACAGAACAAGGATGAGGAATAAAGGCTGAATTATCAAGACTGAAGGTTAATCAACAGTTATCAACGGATGAACTTAACACCAGACAGCAAAGTCCTAATACAGGGCATTACCCAACCACTGGGTTCATACTACGCAGCTCGCATGAGGGACTATGGTACCAATATTGTAGCTGGGGTCGGTGTCCGTCAGGGAGGATGGCAATTGCCAGAAATTCCGGTGTTTGACTTAGTGGAGCAAGCTTGTCAATATGCAGGAGGAGTGGATACAACAATTATTTTTGTGGAACCATATAGAGCCTTAGATGCTGCTTTAGAAGCCATAGATGCTGGTATTCCACAAATTATAATTTTTACTCACGGTATTCCGCCGCTAGATGTAGTTCGTCTACTGCGGAAAGCACAAGCAACGAAAACTCTCATTGTTGGTCCTGGTAGTTCTGGCATTATTGTGCCGGGAAAGGTCTTGCTGGGTACTCAGGAAAGTGAGTTTTATACCCCTGGCTCAGTAGGTTTGATCGCTCATGCTGGTATTCTTACCTACGAAGTTGCTCTGGCTCTGAGCCAAGCTGGACTGGGACAATCAATTGGGGTCAACCTTGGTAATGAGGCAATTGTTGGCTCTTCTTTTCGTCAGTGGCTAGAAATTTTGGCTAGGGATAAGAGTACTCAAGCAATTGTTTTAGTAGATCAGTCTGGTGGTAGTAGCGGGGAGACCACAGCTGAATTTATTGCCAATGTCATCGATAAACCAGTAATTACCTATTTCGCTGGCAATTATACACCTGGATCGAAACAAATTGGCAATGCTAGTTCTATTATTGCTGCTCAATTATCAGGACCAGTAACTAAAACTAGTACTGTTCAGCACAAGGTTGCTGCTTTTAAGCAAGCAAGAGTACCCGTTGCCCAGAGCCCTTCCGAAATTCCGAAATTAGTCAAAAAAGCACTGAAAAAGAAGTGAAGAAGTTTAGGAGGCTCCCAGGCAGGAGTCAGGAGGCTCCGAGGCAGGAGGCAGGAGGCTGCAAGGCTGCAAGGCTGCAAGGCTGCAAGGCTGCAAGGCTGCAAGGCTGCAAGGCAGAAAACTTATCTTCATTCTCCATTGACCTTCTCCATTGACCTTCTCCATTCCCAATTCCCAATTCCCAATTCCCAATTCCCAATTCCCAATTCCCAATTCCCAATTCCCAATTCCCAATTCCCAATTCCCAATTCCCAATTCCCAATTCCCAATTCCCAATTCCCAATTCCCAATTACCCAATTCCCAATTCCCCACTTTCAAGGCAGGAATTCAGCAATACCTCTGAACTAATTTAATAACAAGCCGTGGTTTGTCAACCTATTGCAACCTAATTTAATGAAGAACCGGCAAAAGATTAAGAATAGTTGCACTAAAACCACAAGATTGTTGTTGCAATTCTATGCTAATATCAGCTTTTTAGCTGTCACCTGAGCGCTGAATGCTGAACGCTGAAAGATTACTACAAGGGAGAAAACAAAGTTATGAAATTGGCTTACTGGATGTATGCAGGTCCTGCCCACATTGGTACTCTCCGCATTGCCAGTTCTTTTAAAAATGTTCATGCTATTATGCACGCCCCCCTAGGGGATGACTATTTCAATGTCATGCGCTCAATGCTAGAACGGGAACGGAACTATACTCCAGTAACTGCTAGTGTTGTCGATCGCAATGTTTTGGCACGGGGTTCCCAAGAAAAAGTGGTGGACAATATAGTCCGCAAGGATCAAGAGGAAACTCCTGATTTGATTGTGTTGACGCCGACCTGCACTTCTAGTATTTTGCAGGAAGACCTGGAAAACTTTGTCGATCGCGCCCAGCTGGAATCGAAAGGTGATGTCATGCTGGCGGATGTGAACCACTATCGGGTGAATGAACTGCAAGCGGCAGATAGCACCCTCAATCAAATTGTTCAGTACTACATCGGCAAAGCTCAGAGGAAGGGTCAATTGCCGGAAGGGAAGACGGAAAAGCCTTCTGTCAATATTATCGGTATTTCCACCCTCGGCTTCCACAATCAACATGATTGTCGGGAACTCAAGCGGCTGATGACTGATTTAGGTATTGAAATTAATGAGATTATACCCGAGGGAGCCTCTGTCCAAAATCTGAAGAATTTACCTAAGGCTTGGTTTAACCTAGTGCCTTATCGGGAAGTTGGTCTGATGGCGGCACGTTACCTGGAAAAAGAGTTAGGGATGCCTTACATCGATATTACCCCGATGGGGGTAGTGGAAACAGCTCGTTGTATCCGCAAGATTCAGGAGGTACTCAAGGCTCAAGGTGCAGAAGTAGAT
>JAAHGR010000903.1:2289-2891 GCA_010672425.1 Symploca sp. SIO2E6 | reverse complement strand
CTCTTTCCCTTTCGGGATTGACTTCGAGTTGTTGTCCTGCAATACACATCAGAAGTTCAGGTTTATAACCTGGATGCCTTTGTTTACTGCCTATGCAGCTTTTGAGGCATCAACGAATCGCACTTTGAGGTTCTGTTTATTGAACATTCTTCCCGCTTCAATGAAGAGCGAGCAGCATTTGAAGCAGGGGGGGTTTATATCTATGCAAAGCCAATCAGCAAGGGTCAAAGAAATGCGAAACTGAAATAGAATTGAGAAACGATGTAGGGGCGGGTTCGCTCAAAACTTGACTGGTCAACGATAATTGAACTAAACCCGCCCCGGTCTTTGGTGACATTGGCTTGGTTAAACCGGGGCGGGTGCGAGCTGATTGACTTGTTAATGGGCTTGATGGTTGGTGAACCCGCCCCTACCGGGTGGTAATAGCAAATCCGGGTCAATTAGCCCCGTTTTGAGACAGCTAATATTTAAAATGTAGAATTGAGAAACGATGTAGGGGCGGGTTCGCTCAAAACTTAACTGGTTAACGATAATTGAACTAAACCCGCCCCGGTCTTTGGTGACATTGGCTTGGTTAAACCGGGGCGGGTTTAGGTGATTGA
>JAAHGR010000903.1:0-2189 GCA_010672425.1 Symploca sp. SIO2E6 | reverse complement strand
TAGAATTGAGAAACGATGTAGGGGCGGGTTCGCTCAAAACTTAACTGGTTAACGATAATTGAACTAAACCCGCCCCGGTCTTTGGTGACATTGGCTTGGTTAAACCGGGGCGGGTTTAGGTGATTGACTTGTTAATGGGCTTGATGGTTGGTGAACCCGCCCCTACCGGGTGGTAATAGCAAATCCGGGTCAATTAGCCCCGTTTTGAGACAGCTAATATTTAAAATTTAGAATTGAGAAACGATGTAGGGGCGGGTTCGCTCAAAACTTAACTGGTTAACGATAATTGAACTAAACCCGCCCCGGTCTTTGGTGACATTGGCTTGGTTAAACCGGGGCGGGTTTAGGTGATTGACTTGTTAATGGGCTTGATGGTTGGTGAACCCGCCCCTACCGGGTGGTAATAGCAAATCCGGGTCAATTAGCCCCGTTTTGAGACAGCTAATATTTAAAATTTAGAATTGAGAAACGATGTAGGGGCGGGTTCTCTCAAAACTTAACTAGTCAACGATAATTGAACTAAACCCGCCCCAGCCTTTGGTGACATTGGCCAGATTCAACCGGGGCGGGTTTAGGTGATTGACTTGTTAATGGGCTTGATGGTTGGTGAACCCGCCCCTACCGGGTGGTAATAGCAAATCCGGGTCAATTAGCCCCGTTTTGAGACAGCTAATATTTAAAATGTAGAATTTAGAAACGATGTAGGGGCGGGTTCGCTCAAAACTTGACTGGTCAACGATAATTGAACTAAACCCGCCCCGGCGTTCCACGGGATGTTGATATGTTAGGCTGATTCTCTTTGTGAACTTTGTGTCGAAAGTGGTTCAAACTAAAACCAACACCTCACTCATTAGCGATCGCGACGACAAGTACCGAACCAATGCCGTAAACTCGGTGTTGGGTTTCGCTCTTGGTTTCTCTCTAAGGTTATCGGTTCAATCATTACAATGCTCCACCCAACCCACATCACAACAGGATGTGGTATCTATCAAATTAAAGAAGCTTTTAATTCCTGGAAATCGCGACAATAAATCTGTTGTTTATAGGCAGCTAAGGGATTTCCTTGATTGTAAAATGTGCGGTTTAAGGTTGCTTGCTGAACTTTCGCCATTATGGGACGACGTACAGATTGATAGGTTTGAAAAATATCCGCGATCGCTTCTTCGTTGGCTAATTGATTTCCTTTAATGATCTTAGCAATCAGAGTTGAGAGCACTAGGGCATCTTCTAATCCTTGATTGGCTCCTTGAGCTAGAAAAGTAGGCATTCCATGGGCTGCGTCTCCTGCTAATACTATTCTTCCTCGACTCCAAGGTAGTTGCTCGACACTACAAGGTTTTAAATTGGTTGTATCAGGAAATTCGAGAGTATCATCTAGGGTGGCTCGATGGATATAAAAAAGTCTCGAACTCATTTGCGATCGCACCGAGAAACTGACTAATTGCCTAAGAGTCTCAGGAAAGCCATCTTTGGCTAAGGTTTCCATAGCCAGTTCCCGCAACTGATCAGGTGTTTTGGCTGTCAACTCTGCTTGTTGAATTGGCCAATGAATAAAATATCCCCAAGCATTTTTAAAGCAAAAGATAGCTATCCTTGAGTCTTGGATGCAATTACTTTTCTCTGTGGTAATTGTAACTAGACGCTGTTGTTGTAAGAATTTGGTCTGTATTGCTGTTGTTAAATCATCAGGAATCTGGTCATCTATTCCGAAGCAGTAAATGCCAGCAAAGCCGGAATAGTCTGGTTCTCCTAAAGTAGGATAACTCGTATCTTGATAAAGCCGACGACGAATGGTAGAATTAATCCCGTCGGCAGCAACTACTAATTTGGCTCTGAGGGCAGTTGCTTGTTTTGGTTGAGATTCAGATGCAGCGGATAGTTATGGTGGATTTGACCAATGAGCATAAGGATTAGTTTCCTTGGCTGTATTGGAAACAAAATTAAGTTGGATGGTTCCAGTTTCCCTGTCGTCAATCACATCTACACAACGGTGATTGGCCTGAACTTTTTCTGGGGGAAGTTGTTGTCTGAGGGTAGTTTTTGACACTCCCACGGCGTGTTTCGCGTGGGATTCTTGCTTCATCCAGCCAACTTAAATTAGAGGAGTTTCCCCACCTAAGCAGAGGTTGTTCTGTCCACAAGCTTGAGATTCCGTATGCCCTACGGTACTTTTTATTCCTTTGAGCAGA
>JAAHGR010000902.1 GCA_010672425.1 Symploca sp. SIO2E6 | reverse complement strand
TCCTTGTGGATCAGGGGCTTTTGCTAGCGCCTGCTTTACTAGTTCAGCAATTCGCGCTTCATAAGCGGCATTGTTGTAAGCTATATCGTCAGGTCCGTTAGTGTTTGTATCTACTGACTCCTGAGTGGCATCAAAAATTTTTCCAACAGGTTTTGCCCCTTGCTTATACAAGTCTATCCTAAAATTTTTCTGGGCATCAACATCCGCAGGGCTTGATGGATCAATAGGTCTTCCATAGACAAGATTTCCAGCAACTACAATTTTGCTGTTTTCTGGTTTATAAAAACAAGAAGCAGGACTGCTGACTTGTAACAACTCGATGTTGCCGTAAGTTTTTAAACCGAATAAGTTGCTATTGGTGAAAATACGACCATTCACACGGAAGGCAGAACCAGCAAAAATAGTCAAGTCGTCTTCGTAGACGATTGCATTGTTAGAAGGAGGAATCTGTACCCTGTCTTGCTGATACTCCAGTGCCGAAAAGCCTTTATTGCCAGTGTGGTTTTCATAATCAGTACCTAGACCTAGGGCTGTCGTGTCAGTAATTGGTACTGTAGCCACATAAACAAAAAAGCCTTTCTTCAACACCCCCGCAGATTGATACCAATCAGTATCACCCACCAAGCTGGCACTTGTTCCTAGTGCTGCAGCACAAGCTCCACCAAGTGCCCCCTCATCCATTGGTCGAGTTCTCGCTTCCAGGGGATTTCTTGGCCGGTTAAAGTTACCATCATTATTACGGCTAGGGTTGCGGAAGACGATGCTGTAGAGAGTGAAACTATCAAACTTACCGTTGTTGTCCGTATCTACTGGAAATCGCCACGCATTAGTTGTCGTTTCTCGGTTGACAATGGGATCATTTGAGTTTGAGGTAATACTGCGATCGTCATTAATATCAAAATTCAACTGCAAACGGGTTTCATCAGCAAAGGTATATTTATCTCCATTTAGTGAACCATCAATGGTATTTTCTGAAGCAATTCCCCTAGTAGTGGTGTTTTCAAAAATATCTTTGAGTTTCCTTTTCGCCCGCTCCAGTGCTGGTTCAGCGGCATTCAATACTGCCTGACTTACCCGATAATTACTCGCATTTCTCGTCCTGTCAAAGGAGCGAACCATAATTGCTGTAGTCAGCAAAATCACCACCAACGACACCATCACTACCGTCGGCAAGACAAATCCTGCTGTTGCCCTACGGGAGCGACGTCCCAGAATTAGTAAACTGCGTAAAAGGAGCTGCATCAGCTGCTTGGTAATCAGCCGCGAGAGCTTCCCAATCTGTCGGATTAGTTTCTGGAGAATCTTGATACGCTTCTTTGACTTGGACATAGTGACTTAGCAATTAAAAAATTTTAAATAGAGAATTTAAAGGAGAGTGAATCCAGCCTGAGGGCGGGTGGAAGCATAGGTGTTCTTCAAAAAATTGGTAATGTTAAAAAAATAGGCAAATTGTGGAGCTTTCCTGACCAGTAAGGGTTCTGCCTGAAGACTAAAATGAGGTAATGTAAGTTTGCTTCCCTCCAAAGGAGGAAAATTACTACTACTATAGATTAGCTCATTTGTCAACTTCACTGTCCAAAATTGAATAAAATGTAATTAAAGACTACTCTACCTCTAGGATACCCAGGGGGTTGGGGAAACAGATCAGGTTCTGTGGAAAATTTTTGGAGATGGAGGTGTGGGGAGATGGGGAGATGGGGGGATGGGGAGATGGGGAGATGGGGAGGTTAAGATATTGTGATTGCCCTCGGCAGCAGCGAAGCTGATTGCGTCTGTGTACATTCCCAGCTCCCCCAGATCCCCGACTTCTTTAAGAAGTCGGGGATCTAAGCACCGGGATCTGAACACCAGGGCGGGTTTTAATGGCAATTTTTCTTAGAATGAGTCAGGTTTTCACCCTTACCCGCCGCCACCGATTATGATGAAATTTAACCGCAAACAACGCATCTTCCTTGTCGGCTGTCCTCGCTCAGGAACCACCTTGCTCCAAAGCTTGCTAGCAGCTCATCCTCTGATTCATTCCTTTCCCGAATCTAAATTTTTTGACTACCTCTACCCGGATTACGAACCGAAACGCCGCCGCTTTTGGCTAGCTTCCAGAAGAGCTAGAGCCCAATTCAATAAATTCCTTACAGAAATTGGCCGAGAAGAACTCCGCGATCGCCTACCCTGGTATGCTATTCTGGCTAGTCAATATACCCGCAGCTTTCTAAGCTTACTCGATACCCTCACTCAAGAGCAGGGGAAAAGTATTTGGATAGAAAAGAGTCCCCCCCATCTGCGCCGTATTGAGTATATTCAGAAATTAGTACCAAATGCCCAATTCATCCATATCTTGCGCAATGGAATCGATGTTGTCGCCTCCTTGTATGAAGTAACCCACAAATACCCCAAATCAGTCTGGGGTCAACCTTGGTCTATTGACAAATGTATCAACTGGTGGATGACGGATATACAGATTAGTTTGAGTTACCAAGATCAACCATCACACATTTTGGTCAAATACGAGGAGCTAGTAGCCCAACCCCAATCAGTATTAAGCTCACTATGTCAGTTTATCAATGTTCCCTTCGAGGAAACCATGCTGCAAGAATACAGCAAAGTAGCCCAACAGGTGAGCCTAGCCAGAGAGCCGTGGAAGGCATCGGTAGGCAACCAAATCCAGAATGCCAATTCCACCAAATTTTACCAGTTATTTAACGAAGAACAAAGGCAATATATTCTAAATCGGATAGCACAACAGTAGGGGCGTATTGCATACGCCCAGTATTGCATACGCCCAGTATTGCATACGCCCAGTATTGCATACGCCCAGTATTGCATACGCCCAGTATTGCATACGCCCAGTATTGCATACGCCCAGTATTGCATACGCCCAGTATTGCATACGCCC
>JAAHGR010000901.1 GCA_010672425.1 Symploca sp. SIO2E6 | reverse complement strand
GTGGTTAGTGCTCGCACTAACCACATCGCGAGTCATAATTTCCCCTAAGGTTTTCTCTGGGGAGGAAAGCACCAAATCTCGCAGGGAGACAATTCCCGTTAAGCAGCGAGAGGTATCCGTAACATAGAGATAGTAGATAACTTCTGAAACATTCGCCAAACTGCGAATCCTCTCCAGAGTTTCAGTAACAGTTAAGTTCTCTTTCAGGGAAATATACTCAGGTGTCATAATCCGCCCAGCTGTATCCTCCTCATAACCCAACAACAAGGCAGTGGCTGCTCGTTCCTTGGGACTCAATTGAGACAACAGACGCCGGACAATTTTTGCCGGTAATTCGTCAAATAACTTGGCTCGGTCATCCGGGGACATCTTATCAACAATGTCCAGGACTTCCTGACGCTTGAACTCCTCAATCAGGCACTGCTGAACAGTAGAATCTAGATATTCATAAACTTCAATCGCCTCATTTTTGGACAGTAAGCGAAAGGCAATCACTTGCATTGCTTCGGGCAACCCTTCAATTGCTTCAGCAATATCGACTGGTTGCACTGGCACAAGCAGCGCTTTGGCCCCCTGAAGGTTTTCCTGCTCCAACAGCATTAACATTTGGCTACGCACCAGCTGGCGAAGTTCGCTGCGGGAGATTGTCTGGAGGGAAGTTGTATTTTCAGTCAAGGCAAGCCCTCCTCTGGAGTTTTATGTTGAGTATTGATTTTAGTGTAGAGGGAATAGGGAATGGGGAATAGGGAATAGGGAATGGGGAATTGGGAATTGGGAATTGGGAATTGAGAATTGGGAATTGAGAATTGGGAATTGGGAATTGGGAATGGTATAATCTTTCTGCCTCCGGTTCCCCTCCAAGGAGGGGTTAGGGGTGGGTTCCGCCTCCTGCCTCCTAACGCTACCGTCTCAAACAATTATCGCAACGACCGCACCTAAATCCTGCTGCCTCCTTGGTAAAACCGAAAGCCTTTAACAGAAATTGCCAACGACAGCTGCGGGTAGTTAAGTATTGAGTCATTTGGGACTGTATTTGCTGTTGGGTAGCACTTAACTGTTGGAAGGAGCCGGATTTAGGGGAGGTTTGTTTGCGGTAGTGGAAGGGGTCTTGCCATACTAATTGTCCCGCACTGTGGAGGAGAGCAAGGGCAACTGCACCATCCCGAAATTGCTTAGCGACTGCTGTTACTTCTCCTTGAGGTGGCAATTTCTGACTTAACCGCTGGGCATCTTGAAATTGCGATCGCAATTTGTTCTCAAAAAATTCTCGTCGCTGCTTATCCTCCGGATTAAGCCACCCTGTCGGCTCACTGACTAACGTCAAGGCATCCGCTGGCTTACCATCCCTTCCCCCTCGACCCACTTCTTGGATATACTCTGATAACAGTTGTGGAGCTTGAAAATGTACTACCCAGCGGACATCTGGTTTGTTGATACCCATGCCAAAAGCACAGGTACAAACTACAAATTGGGTTTTCCCCTTCAGCCAACTAGCTTCGATCGCTCGACGTTCTTCGGCACTTAATCCGGCATGGTAAGCTGCTGTAGTGTAACCTAATTGCCGAAACCACTCAGCTAAATCTTCACTATCTCTTCTAGAGCGAACATAGACTAAACCAGCTTGTTTGGCTCTGGCTTGGATAAACTTCAACATTTGCTGACGGCGTCCTCTAGGTGTCCAGACAGTCTGTACTTTGAGGTGGAGATTTTGCCGATAAGGGCTAATTAAAAAGACTTCTGGTTGTTGTAGCTGCAAGACCTTACAGATAGTTTGTTGGGCCATGGGATCAGCAGTAGCGGTGAAGGCAGCGATACCGAAGGAACTTTTTTTCCCTAGGCTAGCTATTTTTGTCCCGGTTGATTTACTATGGAGTAGAGTTGGTCTCACTGCGCCCAATCGCCGATAAGCCGGTCGAAAAGTATCTCCCCACTGCACCAGACAGTGAGCTTCATCCAAAATCAACCCATTAATCTGGATCTGGGGTTGGCACAGTCGCTCCCACACTGGCGCACTAAGTAGAGTTTCTGGGGACAGATAGAGTAATCTTAGTTGTTGCTTTTCTATGGCTCGAAGAGTTTGCTTGCGTTTCCAAGAGGGTAACTCACTGTGCAACAAAGCAGCAGGTAACCGCCGCTCATGCAATTCCTGCACCTGATTTTCCATCAGAGCCACCAAAGGGGAGATTACTAAAGTTAATCCAGTTTGTAACAAGGCTGGAAGTTGAAAGCAAATCGACTTACCGCCTCCAGTAGGTAGTACAATCAGTGCATCCCTCTGGGAAAGCAAGGTACGCACAATTTCTCCTTGGGGTGGACGAAAATCCTCATATCCCCAGATTTTCTGAAAAGCAGCGCGGACATGATTCCAGGATTGGTTCATTTAGGTGTTAGGTGTTAGGTGTTAGGTGTTAGGTGGCAGAACCCACCCCTAACCCCTCCCAGGAGGGGGATCGGAGGCTCGGAGGTAGTCCCGATGAAAACATTTCACTACCAGAGTATGAAAGTAGACTGTTCTCTGCTCCCTGTTCCCTGTTCCCTGCTCCCTGCTCTGTTATCCCTACTTACAAGTAAGTCAGATATAGTGATTAGCATATTAGAAAATAGCACTCTAGGATAGAGGGTAGATGAATATCCGCATTGGTAACGGTTATGATATCCATAGATTAGGGAAAGAACGCCGTTTGATTATCGGTGGCGTAGATATCCCTCACGAATTAGGATTACTGGGTCACAGTGACGCTGATGTTTTAACTCATGCAATTATGGATGCCATGCTAGGTGCCCTGAGTCTGGGAGATATTGGTCATTATTTTCCCCCCAGCGACCCCAAATGGGCAGGAGCAGATAGTCTAGAATTATTGCATCAGGTACATCAGCTAGTGCGATCGCATGATTT
>JAAHGR010000900.1 GCA_010672425.1 Symploca sp. SIO2E6 | reverse complement strand
GAATGTGAAGTGTGAATTATGCTCCAAACTATTACCAAAATCAGTCAAGTCATTCCACCGTTGGAAAATGGAGACCAATTGACTCGTCTTGAATTTGAAACCCGTTATCACAGAATGCCTCATCTGAAAAAGGCAGAATTAATCGAAGGAGTTGTTTATCTAGGTTCTCCCTTACGAATCAATAGCCACGGTAATCCCCATATTCATATTGCAACTTGGCTAGGTACTTATGAAGCAGCAACTGCGGGAGTTCAAGCAGGAGATAATTGTACTGTAAGACTTGATGCAGATAACGAACCTCAACCTGATGCTTTACTGAGAATCAAAGAAGGTGGACAATCGACAATTAGCGAAGATGGATATGTAGAAGGTGCGCCGGAGTTAATCGTTGAAATTGCTGCCTCTACAGTTTCTATCGATCTACACGATAAGCAAAGGGTTTACCGACGCAACTAAGTCCAAGAATATGTGGTGTGGCGAGTTTATGATCGCCAAATTGATTGGTTTAAGTTAACACAAGGAAAATATCTCAAACTGCAACCCGATGAACAAGGAATTATTAAAAGTGAAGCTTACCCAGGTTTATGGTTAGATGTACCCGCATTATTATCCGGGAACTTAGCCAAGGTTTTAGCGGTTCTGCAACAAGGAATCGCGGCAAGTAGGGGGTGAGTGAAAAAAGGCGTAGGGAGTGTGGGAGGTGTGGGAGGTGTGGGGAGAAATATGGGCAAAACCCGAGTAGTATTGGGACAAGGAGGACAAGAGGAGATATGTACATATCACCAATTCCCAATTCCCAATTCCCAATTCCCAATTCCCAATTCCCAATTCCCAATTCCCAATTCCCAATTCCCAATTCCCAATTCCCAATTCCCAATTCCCAATTCCCAATTCCCAATTCTAAATTCTAAATTCTAAATTCTACATTCTCAAACATGAACTTAGAGCAACCATTAGGTTCAGTAATTCAAGGTTCTCTCTCCGCTGGATTGGAGGTGCGCTTGCATCCGGATGTCTCGGTGGAAGATATGCGGGTAGGTAAATTTTTGGTGGTACAGGGAATGCGATCGCGTTTTTTCTGTATGCTGACTGATGTTTCCCTGGGAACCTCTAGTCAACGGATTCTGGTTAATCCTCCCCATCCCAATGATGATTTTTTACGGGATGTGCTGGCGGGTAGTGGTACTTTTGGGACTGTGAATCTGACACCGATGTTGATGTTTACCCCTCAGGAGGGGAAACAGAAAGCAGAAGATGTTAAGAAGGATACCAGTTTAGCTTCCTTTCAAGCTCAAAGTAGTGAAGAAATGGAGTTGCTGCCAGTTAAAACTATTCCCAGTCACTTCTCTCAAGTATATGATGCCAGTGATCGGGACTTCCGAGCCGTCTTTGGCTGGGAAGATGACCCCCATAAGCGTAATTTTGCTATTGGCAAACCCCTTGACATGGATGTCCCGATATGCATTGACCTCGATCGCTTTGTGGAACGTAGTAATGGTGTCTTTGGCAAATCTGGTACTGGTAAATCCTTCCTGACCCGTTTGTTACTATCGGGAATTATCCGCAAGCAAGCAGCGGTAAATTTGATTTTTGATATGCACTCGGAATACGGTTGGGAAGCGGTTTCTGAAGGTAAGCAATTCAGTACCGTTAAAGGCTTGCGGCAGTTGTTTCCTAACCAGGTACAAGTTTACACCCTAGACCCTGCATCTACTAAACGTCGCGGTATTCGAGATGCTCAGGAACTGTATCTGAGTTATGACCAAATTGAAGTAGAAGATATTATGCTAGTGCGGGGAGAGTTGAATCTTTCCGAGGCAAGTTTGGAAAATGCGATTATTCTGCGCAACGAGTTTGGTAAGTCTTGGATTACCCGACTGTTGATGATGACGAATGAAGAAATCCAGGAGTTTTGTGATGAGAAGCGAGGGAACAAGTCTTCGATTATGGCCTTGCAACGGAAGCTTTTGCGCCTCGAAGACTTAAAATATATGCGCAGCGCTTGTCCTCATAATTATGTCGATCAGATTTTGCAATCCTTGGAAGCCGGTAAGCATGTAGTGGTGGAATTCGGCTCCCAATCCAATATGCTTTCCTATATGCTGGCAACTAATGTGATGACTCGCCGCATCCATAGCTGCTATGTGCGCAAAGCCGAAAAGTTTTTGCAATCGAAAAATGTTAGCGATCGCCCCCGTCCCTTAGTGATTACTATAGAAGAAGCCCACCGTTTTCTGGATACGGCTACAGTACGGCAAACTATCTTTGGTATCATTGCTCGGGAGATGCGCAAGTATTTTGTCACCTTACTGGTAGTAGATCAACGTCCCTCCGGGATTGATAATGAAGTGATGTCCCAGATTGGTACAAGGATTACCGCACTACTCAACGATGATAAAGACATCGAAGCGATTTTTACTGGGGTATCTGGAGGACAAAGTTTGCGATCGGTTTTAGCTAAATTGGATTCTAAGCAACAAGCCTTAATTTTAGGACATGCTGTGCCGATGCCAGTAGTAGTGCAGACTCGTGCCTATGATCAGGATTTCTATCGAGAAGTTGGAGATCCTTCCTGGGATGAGATGTCGGATGAGGAGGTATTTGCTGAAGCTCAAAAAGCTAAGGCGGATTTGGGATTTTAGGGAATTGGGAATTGGGAATTGGGAATTGGGAATTGGATAAAATGACGCCGAAAAAGCAGGTGAGCAAGCTGTGGTGGGCATTGTCAGGAAATCTTATCGCTACTGCTTGGAGACTATTGACAATACCCACCCTACGGGTATACTAACTCAAGTTGCTAGTTATCATCGCTTAATCTTGTTAGATCCCCGTAAATCCCCCTTAATAAGGGGGACTTTAAATCCGGTCTTTAATAAGGGGGACTTTAAATCCGGTCCC
>JAAHGR010000090.1:2953-17577 GCA_010672425.1 Symploca sp. SIO2E6 | reverse complement strand
TCCAATCCCTATCCAAATTAATGATCTGAGCACAATTTTCTGGCAGGGAGGTTACCAAGGACTGCTGGGTGAGTAATACTGGTACTGCTGCTTCCGAGAGCATGTCAGCTAACCGCTGTTGAGGATAGCTGGGGTCGAGGGGCACATAGGCACCACCAGCTTTGAGTATTCCCAACAGTCCCACTACCATCTCGACTGAGCGCTCTACACAGATACCTACTAGTACTTCTGGTCCTACTCCTAAGGTTTGCAGGTAATGGGCTAACTGATTGGCACGCTGATTAAGTTGCCGATAGCTCAGTTGCTGTTGTTCAAACACTACAGCCACCGCTTCTGGTGTGCGCTCCACCTGTTCTTCAAACAACTTCTGGATACACTTAGAAGTGGGATAATCAGTAGCAGTCTGGTTCCATTCTATTAATAACTGCTGCTCCTCTTGTGCAGTTAACAACGGTAACTCTCCCAACCTTGACTGTGGATTTGTCACTATCCCAGCTAACAAGGTTTGTAGATGCCCCAATATCCTATTAATAGTTTCTGCTTCAAAGCAATGACAATCGTAGTAAATTTTTAACCGCAATCTTTCCTTAGGTATTCCAATCACCGTTAGAGGATAATTAGTTTGTCCAAAAGATTCTATTTGGTCAATTTCTAGAGGTTGAATTAACTCTTCTTGCAGCCAACTACCCAGTGGATAGTTCTCAAAAAACACAATGCTCTCAAACAAGGGGACTCCGGCTGGAAGCTCACTCCACTTCTGAATCTCTACCAGATGACTGAAAGAGTATTGCTCTAACTCCACTTGCTGGGAGTGCAGTTGTTCTAGCCAAGGGATTAGTTCAGCTTCTGTTGGCACTTTCACCCGCAATGGTAAGGTATTCATCAACAACCCCACCATGGTTTCTACTCCTGGGAAATTAGCCTGACGACCAAAAACCGTCACCCCAAACATTACCTCTGATTCCCCACTATAGCGAGATAGCAATAAAGCCCAAGCAGCTTGCACCAGAGTTGAGAGGGAGAGGTGATGCTGCTTGACTAAGGATTGAAGGGCTGTTGTTACTGAGGCTTCTATATAACACTCGAGCTCCTCGTAGCTAAATCGCTGCTGCTGTTGCTGAGACAGAGTTCGGTCTACTACCAAAGGAGTGGAAGCTGTAAAGCCTTGTAGATTTTCCCGCCAAAATACCTCAGCTTGAGATGGCTGTTGCTGCTGTAGCCAACCAATGTAGTCTCGGTAGGGAGTTACCGGTGCCAGAGTACAGCTTTGATCTTGGCAAGAGGATTGATATAAGCTCAATAGTTCTTGGAAGATGACTTGTAGACTCCGACCATCTAGTAGGATATGGTGGAAACTCCAGATCAATTGGTAGCTCTCATTCTCTAGCCGAATTAGATACCACCGCATCAGAGGAGGGTGATTGAGGGCAAAACGTTGTTGGCGGTCACTTACCAACAAGGCTTCTAACTGCTGTTGTTGCTCTGTGACTGATAAGTCTCGCCAATCTTGATGCTGCCAAGACCAATCTACCTGTTTGAGTACCACTTGTAGTGCTTGTTGCCGATGCTCCCAAATAATGAAGGTACGTAAAACTGAGTGCCGCTGCACTACTTGTTGCCAAGCCTGCTCCCAGATATCGATTTGCAAGGGACCAATTTTCAACAGCAATTGCTCTACATAGACCCCTGATTCCGGAGCATAGAGACTTTCAAACAGCATCCCTTCTTGCATCGGGGACAAGGGATATATTGATTCTAGATTCTTGGAGTTAATTAATGTGAGTAAACTGTCGAGTTCGGTGTGACTCAACTGGGCAAGAGGAAAGTCGGAAAGACTATATATTCTCGCTTCTAGAGATTCTATTTGCTCTTGTAAGTTCACTAGATACTGGTCTTTTCGGCGACTAAAATCCTATTATACTGTATTGGGCGATCGCGAGATAAACTTACCAGAATCCTGGTAGAATTACCTGAGTTGAGTTATTTTTTTGATGAATCATGGAACTACCAAACATCAATGCTGTAGATAGGGTGACCCGAGAAGAAATAAATACCTTTGTTAATCTGGGTTGCTGCTATGTCAGGATACCAGAACCAGAAATCATTGAACATTTTAAAATTATCCAAAAAGAGGCTTTATCTTTTTTCCGTCAGGACGAAATCCAAAAACAAAAATGGTTTGCTCATGGTAAATTGGAAGGTTATATCGACCGTTCACTTGATGACATACATTCGGTTCAACAGTTTATATTTAGGTTGAATAATCCCAGTGGCCCCTTTGAAGAGTGTCGCAATTCAGTTTTCAAAATATCGAACTATTGTGAAGAGCGTATTATTATAGCTCTGTTAAAAGAGGTGTTTAGTTATTTTGGTGTTGAAGACTATTTCGAGGAAGTCGTGAGTGATAGTGATCTCTCTTCATTATTCTCCATTGCCTATTATCCGGCTAAGGTAAATACAAAAAAGAAAAGCAATAGTGGAATGAAAGCTCATAAAGACTATGATTTGATGACTGTAATTTTGATGGACAAGCCAGGATTAGAAGTGTTTTGGGATGATCAATGGCATGACGTTAATCCCCAACCAGGGTATGGGGTGGTATTTCTGTCTGAAACCTTAGAAAAAATGCTAGGCGGAAGGATAAACTCAATGATACATCGAGTTCGCATACCAGATGAGGAACGTATTTCTATAGGTGTTTTTAAAGGACCAAATACTAATATTCCTATTCGAGATTACATTAATGATCAAATCCTGTTTGATTCACATGAGCAGTGTTTAGAACATCATCGCCAGTTATTCCGGGGGGAGTGACAAAAAAGCCTGTAAGCTTTTCCGGTTAAAAGTGCGATGCTCCTAATGCAGATTGCCACGCCGCTCCTGTTCCTGCTCAATTGCCTCGAAGATAGCACGGAAGTTGTTTGCTCCAAATCCGTTGAAAACCCTTCGTTGGAGGAACTCGAAGAACGCCGTTGGACGATCACTCATGGGCTTGGTAAACATCTGGAGCAGATAGCCATTGTCGTCAAAATCGACCATGATATCGTATTGGGCGAGCAACTCGACATCCTCTTGGAGTTTGATATCACGCATCCGTAGAAACTCCCGCAGGCGCGGGTAGTAACCCGATGGCACTTTAAGGGTTGAGACCCCACGCTCACGCAAAGCCTGGGACGAGGCGAGGATGTCGTCTGTGAGTACAGCGAAGTGTTGCGCTCCTGCTCCTCCGTGGTATTCAAGAAACTCTTCGATCTGACCCTTGCGAAAACCGGAAGCTGGCTCGATCAGAGGAATCTTGATCTGCTCGCTGGAGTCAGCCATCACCACTGACCGAAGACCCGAAAACTCTGTATGAACTATGGAGTCGTCGATGGAGAAAAACCGATGGAAACCGAGCACGCGCTCATACCACTCAACGAGAGACCCCAAGTCTCCCTCTGGGATATTCAATCCAATGTGATCCAGCGAATACCCTCCAACACTAGGCAAAATGCGCTCAAGGGGATCAGAATCATTGATCATGACAAAGTCCGGCAGGAATGTTGTACCGTCACCACTTCTCTCGACGAATGTGTGGTTGGTATCACCCACTGTCTTGATCGTAGCGATGACAATGCGTCCATGGGTGTCAACCTGCTCCTGGGGTGGATGCACCGATACTGCACCCGCTGCGATTGCCCGCTCATAGGTTGATTTACATTCGGTCACACGGAAGGCAATATCCCTGACTGCGTCGCCGTGGCGAGCGAAATGAGCATTGAACGTCTCGTTGTCTGGTGGCAGCGCTGACGAAACAATCAGCGTTACCTTCCCTTGCCGGAGTGCGTAAGAAGTCCACTTACGACTGCCTGTTTCCAGACCCCGGTAGGCGAATAGCGAAAAGCCAAGCCTTGTTGTGTAGAAGCTTGCGGCTTGTTTGGCATTGCCAACCCAAAGCTCGACGTAGTCGAAACCGAGATAAGATGGATGGTGTTTCGGCACATTGATGACAAAACTTTCGTGAGATTGGACACTCCTGACTTTTTGTTGTTGGATGTTCATAGATGTTGGACGTTGGATGTTAGTTGAACTTAATCTGGAGCAATTGCCCTAAGCTGGGATAGCAGCAAGAAGTTTGCGGACACTGGGAGAACGAAATCCAGGTAAGATATTTTTGACGACTGAAGCAAAAAGGATTTTTGTGGTATTGGTGGAATTGTCTTGATTTATGGGAGCATCCCATTTTGGAAAATATACTCGGCAAACTAACGAGAATACTAGGTTTTCAAGGAATAAGAGAAAGTGTCTTAGGCAAAAATGGGATGCTCCCTGATTTATTTCCTTGTCAAGATAGTATGCTTTTTCGTTAGTGGTGCATTTTTGTTAGGTTTTTTTCAGCAACTACCTTACTACCCAGTGAACACCTAACACCTAATTAAAGATTGGTAAAGACCCTCAAGCTTGGCTTTTTCTTCTGGAGGAACAGCAGTGAAATGGATGCAAAAACTCCCAGATGCTGCTGGTTGTTCCAAAACCTTGGCATAAATATCTTCACTGACTTGTCCAGACAGGTCCTGGTTGAATAAATTGAGCTTGATGTTACTCAACCCCGAAGGTACTTCCTGCTGTGAAGCATTTTCTAAGCTAATTACAGCTCCTTTAGCGGAAAGCTTGATTAAATTACCTCTAAATACTGCATCTCCTATGTGCTTCCCTTCTAATACTAAGTATTGGACAGGGATGGCTTCGGCAAGAGTTAAAAATTCCTCCTCTGCTTGAGTCAAAAATAGGTTGTAGTTGCCCCTAATACCCCCAATATCATAGATACTAATAGGCTGTTTCACCCCTTTTGGTAGTACCTCTTTTTCTCCGTTAATTTTTACAGGTTGTTTGAGTTCTTGTAAGGTATATTCTGAAATGAGAATTTGACCGCCAATAGTATAGGATTCGATGCGATAAGTTAGGTTCATCTGCTTACCAACTACACCGTATTTGGTGCGTTTCTCTGAACCGATATTCCCAACCACAACTTCGCCAGTATTGATGCCAATACCCATTTCTAGTTGCGGCAAACCCAATTCTTTCATCTTGGCGTTGACTGGTTCCATGGCTAACTGCATGGCAACAGCACAAGCAACTGCTCGCTCAGCATCATCTTCTCTAACTGTAGGAGCACCGAAAAAGACTAAAATCCCGTCTCCCATAAACTCATCAATGGTTCCCCGGTAGGAAGTAATGACATCTGCCATATATCCCAAATAGAAGTTGAGAATTTTTACTACTTCTTCAGGGGGTAATCTTTCTGAGAGACTGGTGAATCCTCGTAAATCGGAGACTAGGATCGTGATTTTCCGCCTCTCGCCACCAAGGGATAATCCTTCCGGATGTTCTAGCAACTTGGCTACTATTTCATCAGTAAGGTAACGTCCAAAAGTTTTGCGAATATCTCCAGCACTACGAGCAAGATAAGCTGTAACCGCGATCGCAGATCCTGCCAATGCCAACAAGGGTGGTACAATCGGTATCCACCACCCCTGTACAAAAGCTCCATAAGTACAGCAGAGCAAAGCACTTCCTGCTAACATTAGACTAGCTCGCTTCTTAAGGGTGTTTGATTTCTGCTTACCCAAATAGCGAAATTGCCAAGTTAGGGTAGCACCAACTCCAGACCAAAACAAAATCCATAACCATTCCCAGGGTTCTGACCAAGTTTGAATTAAAGGACGACCATCAAGAGCCGCACTGATAATCTGACTAGTAAGATTGGCGTGAACTTCTACCCCAGACATCGGTTCTGAAAGACCGAGCAAGCCACCACTATAGGGAGTAAAAAACACATCATTGAAACTGACTCCCACCTTACCAATCAATATAACGCGATCGCGTCCCCAATCTGGAGGTAATTTGTCTTCGAGAACCTCTGTCATCGAAACGGTGGGCAAATGTCCGTTGGGTCCGCGATAATTCAATAAAATTTGGTAGCCACGAGCATCGGTACGTACATAGCCCCCATCATTAGCTTCTAGGGGAGCAAATACAGCCTTTCCCAAGCTAAATCTATCGTCTTCAATTTTTTCGACAGAAATGCCCACTGCATCTAGATAAAGCAAAGCCAAATATAGACTCAAGCTATAGACTTTTTCCCCATCTGGAGTATTCAAGTCGATAAAGCCACGCCGCACCTTATTATCCGCATCAAAGATTAAATCATTGGCTCCCACTTGTCCTAAAGCTTTGAGTACTGGTGGTGGAGCAACGGTATCACGCCCTGGTTCCCCTGCTACTTTCTGGATACCAACTAAATAGGGAGTAGATTCAAAAACTTCTTTTAGTTGAGCATAACCCGGTTCTACGGGAAATTCTCGATAAATGTCCAGACCAATTGCTCTCGGTTGCTGAGCTTTCAGTTTCTTGAGTAATTTAGCATAGACTTCATCAGAAATATTGGCATTTGCCATATTTTGCACGTCAGCTTCATCAATACCAACAATCACAACCCGATTATCCGGTGATTCCATGGGGGACAGACGCATATATAAATCAAAAACTGCCCACTCCCAGAGTTGCAAAAAACCAGCAAAGCGCAGCAAGATTAATAATCCTGTAACACTAGGAATAGCTAACCCTACAATTCGCCATTGCCACAAAAACTTTTTTAACTTTGCCCACATAAAATTTAGGTACTAGGGGTTAGGGGAGGGTTAATCAGCTGGAGAGTTAGGTTAAAAATTGATGAGCAGCCCATGTATCCTGCATATTTATACAGGCATTTATACGGGCAAGATGCCCATTCCACAAGAGCACTAACACCTAAAACCTGCTACCTAGGAATCAGCCTGATTTTGAGAGAGTAGCTGCTGGAACTCTACCATAGAACTAATCGCGATCAGCTTCGCTGGTGCTGTAGGCAATCGCTTGTCGATGAAGTTGCTTCAAAACTGAGACATCTTCTATCTGATTAATTGCTTCAATCACTTCTGATGGCACTACTTCAAACCTGACTGTCAACACTTCGAGTACCGATTCGCGTGCTGTTTGCACAGTTCCTTGTTCAATCCCTTGTTCAAGACCCTTTTCAACACCCCGTTGCATTGCTCTGACTTCCATATTGCTAAGTAAAGGCATTTTTCTCTCCTGTTGATAACTACTCAATTGTTCTTCAGAGAATCCTTCAGGAGAGTTAGCTGATTTGATTACCAAATTTGAGGCTCATAATTTTTGCCCTGGTTTTCAAAATTAAGTTTTACCTAATCAGCTGTGCAGCAATTAAGTAGTTTCTCTTGAGCCAAGTCTTCTAACCCCACTGATGCTAAAAGTTCTTGCCATTCCTGGGGATGAGCATCACTTAACTGAGCTATGTTATCGATGGTTTCGTGCCAAATCTTAGCATTAGCGTACACTAAAGCCTCAACATAAAGTTTTGCTTGTTCTGGAGATTCTTTCAATCTATCTAAGAGCTCTCGTTGTTCTGGAGTTTGTCTAACACTATTTAACAGATTCTGCAATTCTGGAGCTTGTCTTACACAAGAAAACAAACTTTGTCGTTCTGGGAATTCTAACAGATTCTGTAAATCTGGAGCTTGTCTTACACAGTCTAACTGTTTCTGTTGCTCTGAATTCAGTTGGGTACGCAGGAACAATCCCTCAACATATTCATTTTCTGGGGAGAAATAGCTTTTTGGGTTACACATCAGTACAAGCTCCCAATTATACTCTTGTTCAACTTCCAGAGAGACAGTTTTGGGAATAGTCAGTTGCACTATACCAGGAGTTTCCGGTGGGACAAATTCTGAGCGGTAAATTTCTTCCCCATTCTTGTCCCGGACAAGAAATATAGCAGACTTGGCAGTAGTTTTGGGAACATAAACGAATACACTAGGATTCTCAGCAATTGTTTTACTCAAATCCGTTTTCGGCATCAAAGCCTGTAGAGAATTCTGCCAAGGCATTTCACCAGCTTCAGCAGTTTCATCAGCTACGATACAAGAGGCTATCTGATCAATCCCCCGCGAGCCTCCCCCTCCTGTACTACTGGGAGCTTGTCTATCACTGGTATCGGGGAATTTTAGGCTGACTTCCCGTTGAGACTCCAATTGAGTTGTTAGTTGTGGTGGTAAACTAGCAAAAGTTACCAATGCTGGAGAAAGTACAGCAGCCAGGGTTCCAAAAAACTGAAAATATTTGGCTAAACTCATAATCCAAATTTCTGCTTTGAGTAAATTAAGTAATACTTAGGTTACTACAATTTTAGTTAGATCTAGTATGTCTTTACCTAGACATCATTTTGGTAAACTAAGTTCCAAAAGACAAGTTAATAAATGGAGAATTGAGAATTGAGAATGGGGCAGCCGACAGCTGACAGCTGTCAGCTAAACGCTACCTAATCCACACCGTTTTAATATTGACAAATTCCTGTATGCCTTGAATTGCTAATTCTCGACCATAACCAGAACGCTTAATTCCTCCAAAGGGTAAACGAGGGTCAGATTTGACTAAACCATTGATAAAGACAGCACCGGCTTCGAGTTCGTTAATCAGTCGCTGTTTCTCCTCCTCATCGGTTGTCCAAGCACTGGCTCCCAGTCCAAAAGGTGTGTTATTGGCCAACTCAATGGCAGCATCAAGGTTACTGACTCGGAATAGTAAAGCTACCGGACCGAAAAATTCCTCTGTATCAGCTGGTGTTCCGACAGGGAAGTCGGTCAGAATAGTAGGGGGATAGAAGTTACCAGGAAGGTTAACTAGAGGTTTTCCTCCAGTGAGAACTTTGGCTCCTTGATCTACACAAGCTTGGACTTGCTGCGCTAAGTCGGCGAGAATACCAGGAGTCGCCAAGGGACCGACATCTATCTCCTCTTCCATCGGATCACCAATTTTGAGGTTTTGGAATCTCTCCACTAGGCGTCGCTCAAATTCATCAGCAATCCCCTCTAGTAAAATAAACCGTTTTGCTGCAATACAAGATTGACCATTATTGAGCATCCTTGCAGTTACTCCCGTGGCAACCGCTGCCTCTAAATCCGCACTTTCCAGGACGATATAGGGGTCGCTTCCCCCTAGTTCGAGGACAGTTTTCTTCATTTGCTTACCAGCAGCAGCTGCCAGACTCGCACCTGCGGCTTCGCTACCAGTTAGAGTTGCTGCTTTGACTCGCTCATCGTTAATGATCCCTGCTACTTGATCTGCACCAATGAGTAATGTCTGAAAAACACCTTCGGGGAATCCCGCTTGTTGGATAATTTCCTCGATCGCTAAAGCACATTGGGGTACATTGGAAGCATGTTTCAGCAAACCGACATTACCCGCCATCAATGCTGGTGCAGCAAAGCGGAATACCTGCCAAAAGGGAAAATTCCAGGGCATAACTGCTAAAATGACTCCCAGAGGTTGGTAGCGCACAAAACTCTGGCTGGCATCGGTAGCCGCAGGAACATCCGCGAGAAATTCAGCAGCATGTTCGGCATAGTAGCGGCAAACTAAAGCACATTTTTGTACTTCAGCGATCGCGCCTTTGATGGTTTTACCCATTTCTGTGGTCATCAACTTACCAAAGCTGACTTTGTCCTTCTCTAAAATCTCTGCTGCCTGATTGAGCCATTGTGCTCTTTGGCTCATCGTTGTGCGGCGGTATGGCTCAAATACCTGTTGTGCCAAGGCTAGCTTCGCTTCTATTGACTCTCCACTCAGGGGCTCAAAAGTCTTGATTGTCGCCCCAGTTGCTGGGTTAATTGTGGCGATCCCCATAGCAGCTTTCCTCCTACCCTAAAGTATCTTGGGTACAGTTCGTTTATTAATAGCTTAACAAGAAAGGTGAAAAATTTTTTTTCATCGGGGATACCTCCTTTGACGGAGGTATTTAGCAACAAGCAAAAAAATGTTTCATTTTACGGATTCTTTATTTATCTATGATCAGAATATTGTATAATTAAAGGGTGCAGGGCTTCTGATCCCCCCTAAGGCAAAACGTGAGTAACCATATAATAGTGCAGCGCGGCGGCAATAACCCACCAGTTAATAAAAGACAAAAAAGCAGATACCATAAACTTTACAGCCTTGGATCCTTATGACTTCCAAGCACTAACTATGCCCCAAGCACTCATCACAAATCAGGGGCGCTTGGGAGATGTCTCGTTAATTCTTAGGGTAGAAGTAAGATACCAGCTACCAGATTACCTTAAAAACAGTATGAAATATTCCAGTATTTCCCCTTATAGTGAGCCAACATCTAGCGATGTTAGTACTGTGAACAATTTTACCATTAAACCACCACTAGTGTTAGTAGTCGATGACGACGAAGACAATTTGCTGCTGATGACTCATGTGCTAGATCATTTGGGCTTCTCCTGGATCACGGCAGTTGATGGGATGAGTGCTTTAAAAATAGCCCACACTGCTCAACCAGCTTTAATTTTATTAGATATTCTTATGCCCCAGATGAATGGTGCGGAAGTTTTGGCTCGGCTGAAGGAAGACTCCAAGATTAAGAAAATTCCTGTGATTGCCGTTACGGCTTTGGCTAATACCTCAGAGCGAGAGGACATTATGCTAGCAGGCTTCGATGATTATGTCAGTAAGCCTTATATGCTAGAGGACGTTGAAGCAGCACTTGAGCGTCATCTGCGGCTCCCAGTAGTCATGACTTAAGTAGGGAATAGGGGGCTTAGGAAGAGTCTACAGAGTCTACTTTCATGTATGGTGGCGAAATTTTTTCATGGGGACTGCCTTTAAAAGGTATAAATATATATATGGCAGTTGATGAGCAAAGAAGCGCCAAGAGAGGTTAGAGTGTGCCATATTTAATCAAAAACCCAGACGCTACTAACCCAGAAATTCATAAGTTGAAACCTGGAGTGAACACCATTGGACGGGAACTCGACAACAGCATCATTGTGGCTGATAAAAGTCTCTCCCGTCACCATGCTGAAATTCTGATTACTGAAGAGCGAGCGATTGTCACGGATTTAGGAAGCCTCAATAACACTTTTGTTAATGAATATAAAATTGACCAGTGCGAACTCAATGACGGAGACTGGATACGTTATGGAGCCGTGGTATTCCTCTTTGTCCAAGCGCTTAAGAGTTCCCAACCGAAACCAGAGCCTCTGGGGGGTGAAGGGTCAAATTTATCAATTATCGGTAGATTAGCACCAGAGAAAACTCGCGTAGCCCTCCATGACTTACTAGATCAACAGAACTCACAACAGCAAGGCACAGTCCTGATGCTACGGCAGCAGAATGCTGAGCAGCGAGCCTTAGACAAGTTAAAGATTTTGTTGAAAGTGAGCCAACAGCTTTCTTCCCCGAAAAAACCCCAAAAGCTTCTAGAGAAGATTCTTGACCTGTTGTTGCAGATTATGAATGTGGATCGGGCAATAATCCTCATGCTTAATCAACAAACTGGGGAACTTGAGCAAAAAGCTGTCAAGTTTCGAGATGGAATAGCTACTGATGGCCAGATCTACAGTACCACCATTACCAATTTTGTCTACGAAAAAGGAGAGGCTATTCTGACTTCTGATGCCTGTGTTGACAATCGTTTCGATGACGCCAACTCGATTTTGGCACAAGCAATCCGCGCCTCAATGTGTGTGCCCCTCAAACCGAGAGAGCAAGTAATTGGAGTACTATATGCTGATAATCTCTCAATGGTCAACGTTTACCGTCAGGAAGACTTAGAATTTCTGACGGCTCTAGCTAACCAAGCAGCAATCGCGATTGAAAACGCCGCACTCTACAAACAGATCGAAACAGAAGCAGTAATGCGAGCTAAATTTGAGAGCTTTTTTCCGGAAGCTGTCAGTAAAAAGCTCAAGGAAGAAGGGCCACTGAAAATCGTTGATACTGAGGTGACAGCACTGTTTGCCGATATCAGCCACTTCACCCAAATGTGCTCTCAGATGGAGCCACGGCAAGTAATTGAGATGCTCAATGAATACTTCCAGGTGATGGTAGAGGATATTATCTTTAAGTATGAGGGTACTTTAGAGAAATATATAGGGGATGGACTCTTAGCAATTTGGGGTGCCCCTTATCGGCAACCAGATGATGCCAAACGAGCTGTTCAAGCAGCAATCGATATGCAACGCGCAGTTAAGCGCTTGAATCAGGATTGGGTAAAGCGGCGGAATTTACAGATTCAGATCCACATTGGACTCAATACGGGGAAAGTAGCAGCAGGCAATATTGGTTCACCTAAGCTGATTCAATACGGAACCATTGGCGACACGACGAATTTAGCTAGCCGCATTTGTGATGTCGCTAAGGGGGGTGAAATCCTCATTTCTCAGACTACCCTGAAGCAGTTAGGCGATCGCACAATTCCTGTAGTCAAAATTCCCCCAGTTCGGGTTAAAGGTAAACAACAACTTTTTCAGTTCTATCGCGTACTCTATTAAGTGGTTTGGATTGTGGAACAGGCATCTTGCCTGTAAGTGGAACAGGCATCTTGCCTGTAAGTGGAACAGGCATCTTGCCTGTAAGTGGAACAGGCATCTTGCCTGTAAGTGGAACAGGCATCTTGCCTGCAAGTGAAACAGGCATCTTGCCTGTAAGTGGAACAGGCATCTTGCCTGTAAGTGGAACAGGCATCTTGCCTGTAAGTGGAACAGGCATCTTGCCTGTCGGTGGAACAGGCATCTTGCCTGTCGGTGGAACAGGCATCTTGCCTGTCTAGGAGTTCCAATCTGGGAGGAAGCGATCGCCTACGACACCAGGGAAGCTACAGGCGCACACCCATTCCATCATGTAATAAGATACCACAAAATCTCAACTATATTCATTAGCTGTGCCACGCCACTACAATGTAATAAACCTATTGGTGTAAATTAGCTTTTCACTTAGAAAGGATAAGTATTTGTTGATTCTTGTAGACTTAATTACCTCAATTCCTTAAAATACGGACTTTGTACTATGACTACAACAGCAACCCAGATTGATTTAATTCCCACTTTTCGAGACCATACTCAATTACCAGAATCTGATGGTACATTCGTGAAAAATTTCCAGGAACATCCTCAAAGTCTGATTTTAACTGACTCTATTGGTCCAGTTTTGCAACAACTCCATCCCGATGGTCAATACGCCATTGGACAAGATTGCGGCATCTATTGGCGAGAAACTGAGCCTCCAGAAAAAGGCGCAGAAGCACCAGATTGGTTTTATGTTCCCAATGTGCCTCCAAAACTCAAGGGCGAAATTCGACGCTCCTATGTACTGTCACGGGAATTGATAACACCAATAGTTGCTTTAGAGTTTGCCAGTGGTGATGGAGAAGAAGAAAGGGATACTACACCTTTATCGGTTTCGGCTCAAGGAGAGACGATAAAACCTGGGAAGTTCTGGGTATATGAACAGATTATCAAGATACCCTACTACGGCATATATGAAATTAAAAATAGGAAACTGGAGGTCTATCATCTCCAAGGTACTCACTATGAAAAACTCCAACCCAATGAAAGAGGTCATTATCTGATTGACCCTTTAGGTGTAGAAATCGGACTCTGGCAGGGCAGTTATCTGAATCAAAATCAGTTATGGCT
Source organism: Symploca sp. SIO2E6 (assembly GCA_010672425.1). GTDB lineage: Bacteria > Cyanobacteriota > Cyanobacteriia > Cyanobacteriales > Coleofasciculaceae > Caldora. The sequence continues at coordinate 4,060 of JAAHGR010000090.1, read as the reverse complement.
ACGTTGGTGGGATACTCAAGGAAATCTTTTATTAATTGGTGATGAGAGGGCTCTCTTGCAAGAACAACGGGCTCAGCAAGAACGAGAAAGGGCCCAACAACAACGAGAAAGAGCTGAACAACAACAACAACGGGCCCAGCAAGAAAGGCAACGGGCCCAACAACAACAACAAAAGGCCGAGCAAGAAAGGCAGCGGGCCGAGCAAGAAAGGCAACGGGCCCAACAGCAACGACAACAGACTGAACAACAACGACAACGTGCCGAAGAAGCTGAGCAAAAAGCTGCAAGATTAGCCGAAAAATTAAGAGCCATGGGTATTGACCCTGATGCCAACGAGTAAGGTTACCAATTTGTTGATTCTTGTAGACTTAATTACCTCAATTCCTTAAAATACGGACTTTGTACCATGACTACAACAGCAACCCAGATTGATTTAATTCCCACTTTTCGAGACCATACTCAATTACCAGAATCTGATGGTACATTCGTGAAAAATTTCCAGGAACATCCTCAAAGTCTGATTTTAACTGACTCTATTGGTCCAGTTTTGCAACAACTCCATCCCGATGGTCAATACGCCATTGGACAAGATTGCGGCATCTATTGGCGAGAAACTGAGCCTCCAGAAAAAGGCGCAGAAGCACCAGATTGGTTTTATGTTCCCAATGTGCCTCCAAAACTCAAGGGCGAAATTCGACGCTCCTATGTACTGTCACGGGAATTGATAACACCAATAGTTGCTTTAGAGTTTGCCAGTGGTGATGGAGAAGAAGAAAGGGATACTACACCTTTATCGGTTTCGGCTCAAGGAGAGACGATAAAACCTGGGAAGTTCTGGGTATATGAACAGATTATCAAGATACCCTACTACGGCATATATGAAATTAAAAATAGGAAACTGGAGGTCTATCATCTCCAAGGTACTCACTATGAAAAACTCCAACCCAATGAAAGAGGTCATTATCTGATTGACCCTTTAGGTGTAGAAATCGGACTCTGGCAGGGCAGTTATCTGAATCAAAATCAGTTATGGCTACGTTGGTGGGATACTCAAGGAAATCTTTTATTAATTGGTGATGAGAGGGCTCTCTTGCAAGAACAACGGGC
>JAAHGR010000090.1:0-2853 GCA_010672425.1 Symploca sp. SIO2E6 | reverse complement strand
GTGTAGAAATCGGACTCTGGCAGGGCAGTTATCTGAATCAAAATCAGTTATGGCTACGTTGGTGGGATACTCAAGGAAATCTTTTATTAATTGGTGATGAGAGGGCTCTCTTGCAAGAACAACGGGCCGAGCAAGAAAGGCAACGAGCCCAGCAACAACAACAACGAGCTGAACAACAACGACAACTGGCCGAGCAAGAAAGGCAAAGGGCCCAGCAACAACAACAACGAGCTGAACAACAACAACAACTGGCCCAGCAAGAAAGGCAAAGGACCCAGCAACAACGACAACGGGCCCAACAACAACAACAACAAGCCCAGCAAGAAAGGCAAAGGGCCCAGCAACAACAACAACGGGCCCAACAACAACAACAACGTGCCGAAGAAGCTGAGCAAAAAGCTGCAAGATTAGCCGAAAAATTAAGAGCCATGGGTATTGACCCTGATGCAGAGGAAATAGGCTGACCAGAGAGATTTTAGATTTTAGATTTTAGATTTTAGATAGAAGAATTAAAACGGTCACAAGCCCCTAAATTTATTTAGGGAATAAATCTAAAATCTTCAATCTTCAATTGCTTGACCTGCTCGCGATCGCTTACCATTTTTTGTGTGAATGCTTTGTCCTTAGTGAAGGTTTGCTGAATCAAAAATTTCATATCAATTCCGGTTGCATCGGAATGATTAAAAATCTGGCTTTCTGGTTAGAAAACATAGATGCTGGAGGGCGCAAGCTTTGCGCCCCTACCAGAATGAATATTATCCCAATGTAGCCGGAATTGATATCACTTGCGATCGCGACTATTTTTTGCTATCATTAGTAATAATGGGATAGGTGTGCACATATAGACTATTTCTGCTGACGCGGAGACGCGGAGAAGTTTTTATTGTAAGTGATTATCCTTTCCTTGATATTATACTCAGACTATGCAAATAACAGCGCATCGTGGCAGCTCAATGAATGCTCCAGAAAATACCATGAGTGCTATTAACCTTGCCATCCAAGAGCAAGCTGACTATGTGGAAGGGGATTATTGCGTTTTTCATTGGGATAAGCACTGTAGCTCTTCAATCTAAAATCTAAAATCTAAAATCTAAAATCTCTCTGGCCAGTTCCACAATGAGTTGATATGTATAACTAAAGATAGATTACAATTAGGGAAACTTCCTACTATCTGCACGATGCCTACTAAGCTTGATGAATCCTTGAGCCAAGCTGACTTGGAAAAGTTGGCAGATTTGGTGATTACTCTGGAATTATCTGATGAGGATGATACCAAAATTGTCTTTGCTGTAGCACCGGATATTGGCCCCCGGCATCCGGTGGTGGCACAGTTGAGGTCTTTGTTGGCAGAGAGGGAGGAGGGGTTTCAGGTTGAGGATTTTTTCTATAGTGATGATTCTTTGACTAAGTTCCTTATTGAGTCGGAAGATGGGGAGATGGGGAGATGGGGGGATGGGGAGAATGGGAAGGGGAATTTTACTTCCTATTTAGTTGAGCCACAGCCGCAGGTAGGGAAGCGTAGGCTGTTGTTGGTGTTTGGGATCGAGCAACTGCCGACACCTCGTAGAATTCAGGAGCTCAGGCGGTTGAATTTGGGTAGGGATCAGCTGTTTCGGCAGCGGCTGATGTTGATTTTTTGGCTCAATCGGGAGGAGTTTTTGGCGGAGTTGACTTCTCGTGCGCCGGATTTTTGGGATTGGCGGGGTAAGGTGCTTCATTTTAAAACTCGTCCCCCCCTCGATCCTCTCTTCTATCCTTATCTAGAATGGCTGATTGGGGAGAAATCTTATCTGAAAATCGCTGGTGTGATGCAGGTGCAGCGTCAGGTGGATATTTTTCTGGATCAGGTTTATATTTCTCTGCAAGGGGTAAGTAAGCAGGAGGTAGCTGTTGATGTGGGGGGGAAGTCTGCTGGTGATACTTCATCCCTGAAACCTAAGGTATATAGTCCTAGTGCCTCCCCCTCCGCTAGTGGGAAAACCAGTGCTGATTTTTGGGATGGGGAAGGAGGGAAGGAGGAATTCCTGGTAGCGGAAGTAGTACCGGCAGCAGTAGCGACGAAGACGGTTAAGAAAAAGGTGGACTTAGCAGCAGCGGTGCGAGACCATCAGTGTAGTGTGATTTTGGGTGATCCGGGAGCCGGGAAGACTACTCTACTGAATTATTTGGCGCTACATCAGGCTCAGGCAAAACGGGATCAGCAGGAGAGGGTCAAGGTAGGGACTGAAGATTTAGGAGAGGCACGGTTACCAATTTTCCTGCGGATTGCCGATTATGCCGAGAAGTTGGTACAGCAACCAGAGTTGAGTTTACTAGAATTTATTGAGGCAGATTTGGAGACGCGGGGACTCGGAGACGCGGGGACGCGGAGACGCGGAGACGCGGGGATGGGGGGACGCGGAGACGCGGGGACAGACGCGGGGACAGACGCGGGGACGCGGGGATGGGGAGACGCGGAGAAAACGAATGTGCTACCTCAGAATGCAACTTGGTATAACCAAGAAGATAAAAATCCCCCCACCTCCCCCACGTCTAAAGTAGCTTCTTCCCAATCCCCAATCCCCAATCCCCAATCCCCAATTCCCAATTCCCAATCCCCAATCCCCAATCCCCAATCCCCAATTCCCAATCCCCAATTCCCAATTCCCAATTCCCAATCCCCAATTCCCAATTCCCAATCCCCAATTCCCAATTCCCAATCCCCAATTCCCAATCCCCAATTCCCAATTCCCAATTCCCAATACCCAATCCCCAATCCCCAATTCCCAATTCCCAGTTCCCAATTCCCTACTTCAGGGAAACAATGTAGATATCGGTCGTCCCCGCTCCATTAAAAAAAAAACAACTCACCAC